>DATEFR010000614.1:0-6736 GCA_035280545.1 Burkholderiaceae bacterium
TGCACCGTGGCCGCGCGAGGTCGTCGCGCTGACCGGCGCCGGCTTGCTGCTGACCAGCCGCAAGCTGCACTCGGGCAAGATGCTGGGCCTGGTCGACTGGGAACTGCTCGTGCTGTTCATGGGGCTGTTCGTCGTCAACGATGCGCTGCAGCGCACCGGCCTGCCGGCGAAGCTGGTGGCCGACGCCGCGGCGCTGGGCCTGCAGCTGGATCATCCGGCGCCGCTGTTCGGCGCGGCGTTCGTGCTGTCGAACATCGTCTCCAACGTTCCGGCCGTCATGCTGCTGCTGCCGGTCGCCCACCATCCGCTGGCCGGCCCGTTGCTCGCGCTGGCCAGCACCTTTGCCGGCAACCTGTTCATCGTCGGCAGCATCGCCAACATCATCGTGGTCGATGCGGCGGGGCGGCGCGGCGTGCGCATCGATTGGCGGCGGCACGCGGCCGTCGGCGTGCCCGTGACGCTCGCGACGCTGGCCGTGACCGCGCTGTACCTCGCGTGGCTGATGCCTCGGTGAAACGCCGAGACATCGCCACGTCGTGCCCTAGGTCAAGGTGGCGGCCAACTCGCGCAACGTTTGTTGCGGGCTCTCGTCTATCGGCAGCCCATGCGACACCAGGATGCAGTGCAGCGAGGCGATGTCCGCCCATTGCAGGAGCTGCCGGCGCAGCGCGGCCTTGTCGTCGACCATCAGCAGCTTGACCGGCCCCGGGATGTGCGGTTGATCTCCGGCAAAGCCCATCCGGCGCAGGAACCAGCCGCCGAAGCCCGACTCGCTGGGCATGTTGCCGATGACGTCGTTCAGCACCAGCGTCGTGCCGTGGCGCGAGCGCACGACGAGGGCCGACTCGCGACCGCGCGTGCCGGGCATGGTCACGAACTCCACGTTGGGGTCGTCCCAGCGCGGGTTGGTCGTGTCCACCGGCACCACCGCCTGCACCTTCTCGCGTGCGCCCTCCGGCGCGATCACCTGCATCGCCGGATAGCGCTCCTTCCAGGCCTTGGCATCGAGCCGGTGATGGTCGTTGGGCACGATCAGGAACGAAGGCTGCCCATAGACTTCGAGCTCGCGCATCTCCGACTCGTCCAGCGAGACCGCACTGAAGATCACGAGCCGGCCGTCGGCCAGCCGCACCACGGTCATGCGGCGCGGAATGTGGGTCAGCGGCATCTGCAGATCGCCGGTCACCGTCAGGATGTTCTCGTCGACTTCCGTCAGCTTCCCGTGAGGCAATACCTTCCACTGTTCGATCGATGGGGTCATGTCGTCCTCCTGGTCCGGATGCCGGCCGCACTCGCACACCGGGCGGCCGACACGAAATTCCACGGTACGCGCACAGTCGCCGGGCCGTCAACGCGCCGCGGGCAACCCTGCAGGGCCGGAGATGGGTTCGAAGTGCGGCGCATATCCCGGCTTCATGCCGGGGCGGCCCCCGAGACAATCCGTCGCGTGGTTCATCTGTCCAACATCCAGGCGCTCTGTGGGGCATTCGATCGGCGTGAGATCGCTCACGACTGTTTCATCGAGCAATGCACGCGCATGATCGCCGCGGCGATCGGGTGCTCGCGCGCCGGCATCTGGCTGTTCGAGGACGCGGCCGACGGGCGCCGCCTTCGATGCCTGGGCATCTACGACAGCGGCAAGGGCCGCATGGCGCTGGCGCCCGCCGAGACCAGCGGGCAGGTGGGTGCCTATTTCGCGGCGCTCGAACAGACCGGCCACGTGCTCGCCGTCGAAGCGGGCAGCCACCCGGCCACCGCCGGCTTCTTCAACGAGAAGCTCAGCGCCTACGGCGTGCGTTCGCTGATGGCCTCGGCGTTCTCGGTCAATGGCCGCTTGTTCGGCGCGTTCACCTGCACCGAGGTCGACCGGACGATGAACTGGACGCCCGCGCAGCTCGCGATGCTCAAGCGCATTGGAACGCGCGTCAGCCTGGCGCTGGCGAACGCGACGCGGATCGCGCCGGCCACGCTGCCCATGCCGCTGTAGCGGGCCGGACGGTTCCGATGACAATGCGCCCTGCGTGCCGGCCCCGTGGCGTCGGCTCGCCGATGTCAAGACAAATGCCGCGCACACGTTGCTGGGATTGCCCATGACGGAGTTGATCGAACATGTGGCCGAACTGACCGGGTTCCGGGACCGGGAGCTGCTCGATGTGGCGGTCGTCCGCGCGGTCAACGACGTGCTGCGTCCGCTCAGCGTCGCCGTGTACCGATGCGTGGGCGAGCCGGGCGATCAGCACTGGCTGACCCGGGCGCGCATGGGCGCGGGCGACCCCGCCGTGTCGGCCGACCCGCTGTGGACCAGCCTGGCCGCGCTGCCCGGCCTGGCCGCGGCAGCGGCGCGGCGCGACTGCTTGCTGAGCGGCGACGTGACCACGGCCGGCGAGCGGCCGCAGACCACCTCGTTCCCGATTTCGACCGAACGCGAGATCGTCGGCGTGCTGGACATCCGGACCGCGGAGCCGTTGACGCCCGAGGGGCGGGCGATGGTGGGCACCGTGTTGCGGATCTACGGCAACTTCCACGACCTGCTCGACCACAGCGAGCGCGATCCGCTGACCGGCCTGCTGAACCGGCAGACCTTCGATGCGACCTTCCTGGCGCGCGCGCACATGGGCGCAGGCGAGCCGGGCCGTCGCGCGGCGAGCGACGAATCGGCCGTCTGGCTCGGGGTCGTCGACATCGACCACTTCAAGCGCGTGAACGACACGCATGGCCACCTGATCGGCGACGAGGTGCTGTTGCTGATGTCGCGGCTGTTGCGATCGAGCTTTCGGTATCACGACCGTCTCTATCGTTTCGGCGGCGAGGAGTTCGTCGTGTTGCTGGACTGCCTGGACAGCCGCAATGCGGCGCAGGCCTTCGAGCGTTTGCGCAGCAATGTCGAGCGCTTCGCGTTTCCGCAGGTCGGCCATGTCACCGTCAGCGTCGGGTTCACGCGCACGACCGGGGCCGATGCGCCCTCCGCCGCGTTCTCGCGGGCCGACAAGGCGCTCTATCACGCGAAGGAACACGGGCGCAATCAAGTCACGCACTACGAGGCGCTGGTCGAGGCCGGCGTGATCGTCGAGAAGAGCGCCGACGGCGGCGTCGAGCTGTTCTGAGAACGCCGCCTCGGCACGCCCGTCACCAGGGCCAGACCAGCAGGATGGCCACGCCCCCGGCGATCGCCAGACCGAAGTAAAGCGCAATCGGCACGTGCAGCGCGGCGGCCCCGACCACCATCGCGCTGGTGCCCTTGAACACGAGGTTCGCGAGCTCGGCGACCAGGATCACCTTCCCGGCGATGAGCGCGGCAAGCCGCTCGCCGGCCGCCAGGTTGGCGGTGGACAGCGCGATCGCATCCATGTCGGTCAGGCCGCTGACCACGGCCACGAGATACAGCCCGGCATCGCCGAAGCGCTGCTTGACGAAGGCCACCGCCAGCGTGACCAGCGCGAACAGCACGCCGAAGATCAGCGCGGGTTTCAGCTCCGCCGGGTTGGCGATCTCGGGCAGGTCGCCGGCCGAATCGCGCTGTCCGCGCAGCCAGGCCAGCGCGCACAGCGCCAGCATCCACGCGAAGAGCGCGCCCAGCGGCCCCGCGATCGCGAGCGATTGCGCAGGCGCCACGATCGCCACGGCGGCGATCAGGCGCGGCAGGGCCACGGCCGACGCCACGACGATCACCTGCGCGGCCAGGCCTGAAACATGCGTTGCAGCCTCTCCCGACCCGCTGCGCGTGCGGCGCGCGAAGCTCAGCGTGGTCGCGGTGCTGGAGACCAGCCCGCCGACGACGCCTGCGAGCAGCGCGCCGGCTCGCGCGCCCACCAGCTTGTAGGCCACGTACCCGACCAGGTTGACCGCGACGATGAGCACGACCATCAGCCAGGCCTTGAACGGGTTGAGCACGTCGTACGGGCCATAGGTGCGGTTGGGCAGGACCGGCAGGATGACCAGCGTGATCAGCGCGAACTGCATCACCGCGGTCAGGTCGCGTTCGCCCATCGCGGCGACGAAGCGGTGCATGGGCCCCTTCAGGTGGAGCAGCAGCAGCACCGCGCCGCCGATGAAGATCGCCGCCTCGGCGTGGCCGACGACGACGTAGGCGCCGAGCGCGAACATCAGCAGTGCGGCGATCTCGGTCGTCAGACCGGGATCGTTCTCCAGCTTCAGCTTGGCGATGTTGGCGACGACCAGCATCGCGGCGAGCGCCACCAGGGCGGCGGCCACCACCGCCCAGGCGCCCAGCGCCTGCGCCACCAGCGCGGCCACCGCGCCGAACAACGTGATCAGCGCAAACGTGCGAACGCCGGCGATGCGCGAATCCACGCGCTCGCGCTGCAGGCCCACCAGAAGACCCAGCGCCAACGCGATCGCCAGCTTGAGCAGTGTCGGCTGGAGCTCCATACGGGCAGGCGATCACCGCGCCGGAACCGCTTCGATCACGTCCCGGGATGATCGAGCTTCGCCGTGACCGGAGCGACCTTGCCGACATCCGACCACGTCGTCGTGTCGAACTCGAATTCGGCGACCGCGCAGGTCGGCATCTCGGTGATGTCGCTGGCCAGCCGATGCGCCAGCTCGGTGAACTCGGGGTTGTGACCGAAGAGCATCACGCGGGCCAGCCGGTCGTCGATCCCGCGTATGACGGCGAGCAGGCCGTCCACGCTGCTTTCGTACAAGCGCTCGTCCACCGCGATGTCCTGGCGCTTGAAGCCGATCTCGTCGGCGATGAGCTGGGCCGTGGTCAGCGCGCGCAGCGCCGGGCTCGAGACGAGCCCATCGGGCTTCACGTCGCGCCGGGCCAGGCGCTTGCCCATCTTGGGCGCTTCCTTCTGCCCGCGATCGGCCAGCGGTCGATCCCGGTCGGGCAGCGTTGGGTCGTTCTTGTCCGACTTGGCGTGCCGGACGAGAAACAAGGTCTTCATGGCAGTGCCCTCCTGACCTGGTGGGTTGCGATGGCCGATTCTGCGCTCGGAGGGACTCAAGTCGCCCGCCCCGCAGCCGATAACGGCCCTTGGCGGCAGGCGCCGGGAACAAGCAGTCGAACAGTCGAACGGAGGTCATGAATGCGTACGCCACGGGGGCTCGGAGCCCGTCTCGGGATCGGGTTCGCGATCGTGTGTGGCCTTCTGATCGCCGTGGTCGCGGCCATCGCCTGGCAGCTGCACAGCACCCAGGCGACGATGCGTGAGATCGTCGAAGGCGGCAACCGGCAGGCGGCCCGCGTGACCGTGCTGACGCAACGCGTCAACGACGTCGCCGTGGCCGTGCGCAACATGGCGCTGCTGCAGACCAAGCAGGATCTCGATGCCGAGATGAAGGCGCTGCGCGATGCGCTGGCCGCCTACGATTCCGAACGCAAGTCGCTGGCCGCGATGCTCGCGGGATCCGACGCGGGCGCCGCCCAGGAGCGCGACCTGCTGGCCGCGATCGACAAGAGCCGCCAGGAGTGCGCGCCGCTGGTGCTGGAGGCGGCCCAGCTCGGCATGGAGGGGTCCACACCCGAGGCGACCTTGATGATCACCGGCCGGGTGCGCCCGGTGCTCCAGCAATGGCACAAGCAGCTCGAAGGGCTGATCGACCTGCAGCGCGAGCGCGGCGAAGCGGCCTACGCCGAATCGGCGAGCCGGCAGCGCTCGGCGTTTGTCGTGCTCGGCATCTGCACGCTGCTGGCGATCGGCATCAGCGCCTTCATCGCGACGCGCATCACGCGCTCGGTGGTCGTGCCGGTTCGCTCGGCGGTCGCCGCGGCCGAACGTGTCGCGCATGGCGATCTGTCGTCGGTGGTGGCCGCCGTGCAGCGCGAGGACGAAGTGGGCCGGCTGCTGCACGCGATTGCGCTGATGCAGGAGCGCCTGCGCAGCATGGTCGGCGGCATCCGCAGCGCGACCGAGTCCATCCAGGTGGCCGCCGGCGAGATCGCCGCCGGCAACCAGGATCTGTCGTCGCGCACCGAGCAGGCCGCGGCCAGTCTTCAAGGCACCGCGTCGTCGATGGAGCAGCTGACCGGCACGGTGAGCCAGTCGTCGCAGTCGGCTGCGCAGGCGAACCGGCTGGCCGCGACTGCCGCCGGCGTGGCGGGCAAGGGCGGCGAGGTCGTGTCCCGCGTGGTGTCCACGATGAGCGACATCACCGTGGCCTCGAAGAAGATCGGCGACATCATCGGCGTGATCGACGGCATCGCGTTCCAGACCAACATCCTGGCCTTGAACGCCGCGGTCGAAGCGGCACGGGCCGGCGAGCAGGGGCGCGGGTTCGCGGTCGTCGCGAGCGAGGTGCGTGGCCTGGCCCAGCGGTCCGCGGAGGCGGCCAAGGAGATCAAGGCGCTGATTCAGGCGACGGTCGAGCGGGTCGATACCGGCGCCGGCCTCGTGCGCAACGCCGGGGCCACGATGACCGAAATCGTCGCCAGCGTGGACAGCGTCTCGCAGATCATCGGCGAGATCTCGGGCGCGACGGCCGAGCAGAGCAGCGGCATCGGCCTGGTCAACGAGGCCGTCGGCGAGCTCGACCGGATGACGCAGCAGAATGCCGCGCTGGTCGAACAATCGGCGGCAGCGGCCGAGAGCTTGCGCGAGCAGGCCAACCGGCTGGTCGAGCTGGTCAGTCTCTTCAAGCTGACGGCGGACCCTGCGCGCTGACGAGCCGCCCGGCTCGAGTCAAGCCGCCGGCCGCAGCTTCGCGGGCGGGCGCTCGCGCGATGGCCGCCGCGCCTCCTTGTGCAGCGCCTCGACCAGCTGCGCGCAGGCCG
>DATEFR010000615.1:0-5186 GCA_035280545.1 Burkholderiaceae bacterium
CGGCTCCTGCATGTCGTGCGAGGCGACATAGGCCAACTGCTCGAGCTCGGTGTTGGACCGCTGCAGCGCCTCCTGGGCCCGCTCGCGCGCGGCGATCTCCTCGCGCAGCTGCGCGTTCTGCCGTTCCAGCTCGTGGCGCAGCGCGTGCAGCGACAGGTGGGTGGCGATGCGCGCCAGCACCTCGGCCCCGTCCAGCGGCTTGGTCACGTAGTCGACCGCGCCGACCTCGAAGCCGGTGATCTTGTCGGCCGAGTCGGTCAGCGCCGTCATGAAGATCACCGGGATGTCGCGCGTCGCGGCGCCGGCCTTCAGGCGCCGGCAGGTCTCGAAACCATCGATGCCGGCCATCAGCACGTCCAGCAGGATCAGGTTCGGCCGGACCAGCGCGGCGCGCTCTATGCCCTCCTGGCCGCTCTGGGCGACCACCGCACGATAACCATGACTCTCCAGGTGCCGGCTCACCACCTCGAGGTTGGCCGGCACGTCGTCGACGATCAGGATCGTCTTCGCGATGGAATCGGCTGCCTCTGGCGGACGCATACGCAGACCCAACGACATGGCCTGTTGCAGTCTAGTCCCGCCGCTTTCGCAGAGCACATGCGACGAACCCTCGGGGTCGGGGGCCGGGTCTACCCCGGGGCGGCCGCCGCCGCGCGCTTGCGCTTCGCCCGCCAGGCGCCGAACAGCACCAGCAGGCCCGGGATGAAGATCGCGCCCCAGATGATCTTGTCCAGGTTCTCCTTGACCCACGGGATGTTGCCGAACACATAACCGGCGAGCGTGACGCCGCCGACCCACAGCGCGCCGCCGGTCACGTCGTAGAACGTGAACTTGCGCCGCGTCATCTCGGCAACGCCGGCGACGAACGGCGCAAACGTGCGCAGGAACGGCATGAAGCGCGCGACCACGATCGTGATGCCGCCGTACTTCTCGTAGAACGCATGCGCCTGCTCGAACGCGGCCTTGTTGAAGAAGCGCGAGTTCGGCCAGTTGAACACCTTGGGCCCGAAGTAGCGGCCTATCGTGTAGTTGCTCTGGTTGCCGAGGATCGCCGCTGCGATCAGCAGCGCCAGCACCAGCGGCAGGTTCATCAGGCCGACGCCGCACAGCGCGCCGACCACGAACAGCAGCGAGTCGCCCGGCAGGAACGGCATCACGACGACGCCGGTCTCGACGAAGATGATCAGGAACAGCAGCGCATAGACCCACGCACCGTAGTTCTGCACGAAGGTGGCGAGGTGCACGTCGACATGCAGGACGAAATCGATCAACAGGGCAAGGAGGTCCATGGGCGGCGATTATCCCGGGTGCTCGTGTAACGAGCTGCGATGATCCCCACGGCGTCGAGGACGTCCCGTCGCGTTCCTACAATGCGCCGATGAATGCCGTGCTGTCCCCTGCCCCGCGCCGCCCGATCCGCGAGTTGCCCGACGAGCTGATCAGCCAGATCGCGGCCGGCGAGGTGGTCGAGCGGCCGGCGTCGGTGGTGCGCGAGCTGGTCGACAACGCGCTCGACGCCGGCGCCAGCGAAGTCAGCGTCAAGCTGGTCGGCGGCGGCATCCGCGCGATCGTCGTCGAGGACGACGGCGCCGGCATCCCGGCCGACGAGCTGCCGCTCGCGCTGCGCCGCCACGCGACCAGCAAGATCGCATCGCTGGCCGAGCTCGAAGGCGTCGCGACGATGGGCTTTCGCGGCGAGGCCCTGGCGGCGATCGCCTCGATCGCCGAGCTGTCGATCGCGAGCCGCACGGCCGAGGCGCCGCATGCGCAGCGCCTCGATGCGCGTTCCGGCGAGCTGGTGCCGGCGGCCCGCGGCGTCGGCACCAGCATCGAGGTGCGCGAGCTGTTCTTCAGCACGCCGGCACGCCGCAAGTTCCTGAAGACCGACGCGACCGAGCTCGCGCATTGCATCGAGGCGGTGCGCCGCCACGCGCTCGCACGGCCCGACGTCGCGTTCCAGATCTGGCACGAAGGCAAGCTCGTGCAGCAATGGCGCCGCCAGGACCACGATCCGGCGCAGCGCTGGCTGGACGTGCTGGGCGACGAGTTCGTCGAGCACAGCCGGGCGATCGCGCTCGACCTGGGCGTGCTGCGCATCAGCGGGCGCACCGGCACGCCCGAGGCGGCGCGTGCGCGCGCCGACCAGCAGTACGTCTACGTCAACGGCCGGCACGTGCGCGACAAGCTGATCGCGCACGGCGTGCGCTCGGCCTACGAGGACGTGCTGCACGGCGCGCGCCAACCGTCCTATCTGCTGTTCATCGAGATCGCGCCGGAGCGGGTCGACGTCAACGTGCACCCGAGCAAGGTCGAGGTGCGGTTCCGCGAGTCGCGCGAGGTGCATCAGGCGGTGCGCCGCGCGGTCGAGGCGGCGCTCGCGGTGCCGCGCGCCGGGCTGGGCGAGAACGCGGCGGCCGAGGCGCCGCTGATGACGCCGTCCGCACCGCTCGCATCCTTCCCGTCCGTGACCGTCGATCGTGCCGAGTCTCACGGCGGCTCGGGCAGCGGCTGGCGCCGCGACGCGTACCCCAGCCAAGGATCGCTGGGCCTGCAGCAACTCGAGGTGTTGTATGCACGCGAGCCCCAGGACGCGTGGCCGGCGACGTCGGCACCGCCCGCGCCGATCGCGCCGGCATTCCCGGCGTCGGCCATGCCCGCCTCGTCCGACACTGCGCACGGGATCGCGGCGGGCGAGACCTGGCTGCTGGGCCGCGCGATCGCGCAGCTCGCCGGCGTGTTCGTGCTCGCCGAAAACGCGCACGGCCTCGTGATCGTCGACATGCATGCGGCGCACGAGCGCATCGTCTACGAACGCCTCAAGGCCAGCCTCGGCAGCGCGGCGATCGAATCGCAGCCGCTGCTGATCCCGGCGACCTTCGCCGCGACGCCGCAGGAGATCGCCACCGCCGAGGCCCAGGTCGAGAACCTGCGCACGCTCGGGCTCGATGTCTCGCCGCTGTCGGCCAGCGTGCTCGCGGTGCGTTCGCAACCGGCCGCGCTGGCCGGGGGCGATGTCGTCGAGCTCGCGCGCGGCGTGCTGGCCGAGCTCGCGCAGTTCGACGCGAGCACCGTGATCCAGCGCGCGCAGCACGAGATCCTCTCGACGATGGCCTGCCACGGCGCGGTGCGCGCGAACCGCCAGCTCACGCTCGCCGAGATGGATGCGCTGCTGCGCGACATGGAGCGCACCGAGCGTGCCGACCAGTGCAACCACGGCCGGCCGACCTGGCGGCAGATCACGCTGAAGGAGCTCGACGCGCTGTTCTGGCGCGGCCGCTGAGGTACTCGGTCGCCGGCGGCCGGCTCGCGCGTGCGGCGCACGGCGCAGCGCGCAATGTTCACGCTTTCCGGTGCGCACCGCGCAGCGCGTCGCCGCACAATGCGGCGACGCGCCGGCGTTAGAGGCCGTGCGCGACCCTCGACAGAGCCCGAGGTCGAATGGACAAGCAGGGTCACGATCAGCATCCGCCGCCAGCACGCCGTTGGGCCGAGCGCCGCTGCGGCGACGACCGGCGCAAGGTCGACAAAGGCCCGCCCGGCAAGCACGAACGCCGTCGCGGCGTCGAATCGCGCAAGCCCGAGGTCACCGAGCTCGAGATGTCCGACTCGGAGTGGACGCGGCTGAGCCAGGATCCGCTGACGCCCGGCGTCTAGGGCCTGTTAACGCTATGGGAGGGCTCGCGCCGGTGCCTAGGCGGGCGCAGGGCAAGGCGCACGCGAGGCCGCGTGCCCGCGGGCACGCAACGAGCGTGCAACGCGGCCCTGCGCCCTGCCAGGCACCGGCCCTCCGGGTGATCTCAGCAAAGCGGCGCCTGCCGCGTTGCAAATGCTCGCCATAGCCGCTGCTATGGCTGCGCTTTGCGCCATTGCAGGCGCCGCTTTGCTGAGTCACGCGAGCCCTCCCATAGCGTTAACAGGCCCTAGAGCTTCGCGCGAGAAACCCCAGGCCGGCAGGCCGTCGCGCACGCACGCTACCATCCGCGTCCCGATGTTGCCTTCCCTTACAACGAGCCGCCGGCGCTGGCCGCGCTACGTGCTGGGCGCGATCGTCTCGATCGCGATGCTCGCCGGCTGCGTCGAGCTCGACACGCAGCAGCGCAAGTGGATCTTCCAGGCCCAGGCCGCGGCCGCAGCGGCACCCTCCATCGCCGCCCATGCGCAACCGCGCGGCGACGGCCTGCAGGACATCTGGATCACCTTCACCTCGCACGCCACCGGCCTGCCGGCCACGCTGCATGCGCTGTGGCTGGACAACGCCGAGCGCGCCGACGCGCCGGCGCTGCTGTACCTGCACGGTGCGCGGCGCAATGTCGAGGACAGCGCGTTCCGGATCCAGCAGATGCATGCGCTCGGCTTCGCGGTGCTCGCGATCGACTACCGCGGCTTCGGGCTGTCCACCGACGAGCTGCCGTCGGAAGCCAGCGTGGACGAGGACGCGCATGCCGCGTGGGAGTGGCTCGCGCAGCGGCAGCCGAGGCGCGACCGCTACGTCTTCGGCCATTCGCTGGGCGGCGCGATCGCGGTGCAGCTCGCGGCCGGCATCAGCGATGCAAAAGGCCTGATCGTCGAAGGCACGTTCACGTCCATCCCCGACGTGTTCCAGACCATGCGCTGGGGCTGGCTGCCGATCACGGCGCTGATCACGCAGCGTTTCGACTCGGCGACGAAGATCGGCAAGGTCCAGGTGCCGGTGCTGATCGTGCATGGCGCCGACGACTCGCTGATCCCGCCCAGGCTGGGCCGCGCGCTGTACGAGCGCGTGACCGCGCGCAAGCGCTTCGTGCTGGTCGACGGCGGCACGCACTACAGCACCAACCGGGTCGGCGCGGCCCAGTATCGCGAGGCGCTGCGCGAGCTGTTCGGTCTCGGGGCCTGAACCGGCGCACCCGACGCGCGCGGACCGTCGCCACCGTTCGGGCTGAGCCTGTCGAAGCCTGCGCGCCCCTCGGTGCAGCCCTTCGACAAGCTCAGGGCGAACGGGTTGGGGGACCGCTCGCCGTGGTCCAATCGGCCCATGGCCTCCACCACGCTGAAGTTGAAGACGAAGTCGACCGGAACGAAGGCGCCGGCCTCGCATGCCACGCCGCGGCCGCCGGTGCGCGGGGTCGGGTCGGGCCCGAAGAAGGCGCGGCCCACGCTCGCGCAGGCGCAAGCCGAACGTGCGCAGGCCGAGCGCGCGCAGCGTC
>DATEFR010000616.1:0-6146 GCA_035280545.1 Burkholderiaceae bacterium
CTGCGCGCCGCCAGGAGGTGGCGGCGGGGGACGATCGGACGGGCCCGTGCCGGGCGGCGGGCCGGCACCCGGCCCGCGTTGCGCGTTGTTCGTCGCAGCGCCGGGTGCGTTGCCCGGCGCGCCCATCGGCGGCAGCGACGGCAGCACCGGCAGCCTGTCGATGCCGGGCGAGGCGGCTCCCGGCGGCGCATGCACATGCATCGTGATCACGAACGCCAGCAGATGGCTCGCGACCAGGCCCGCCCACATCAGCAGGAACAGCCGCTTGAACAGCGTGTCGGCCCACCAGTGGCGCATGTTCTCGAGTGCGTTACGCCAGCACGTCGACATCCGCATCGAAGATGTAGCCCTCGCTGCGCACCGTGCGGATCAGCGCCGGTTCGCGCGGCGAGTCGCCCAGCTTCTGGCGCAGTCGCGAGACCGCGAGGTCGATCGCCCGGTCGGTCACCTCGGTGCCCGGCGCGCGCGACAGGTCGAGCAGCCGGTCTCGGCTGAGCACACGGCGCGGGTACTCGACGAACGCGTCCAGCAGTCGAAACTCGGCGCCCGACAACGCGACGACCACCTGCTGCGGCGATTGGAGCTGGCGCGTGATCCGGTCGAACACCCAGCCCTTGAAACGCAGCCGCGACGGTGCGCCGCTTCCGGCGGGGACCGGGCTGCGCTGACCCGCCGTGCCGGCGCGACGCAGCACCGCGTTGATCCGCGCGACCAGCTCGCGCGGCTCGAACGGCTTGGGCAGGTAGTCGTCGGCACCGAGCTCGAGGCCGACGACGCGGCTGGCCGGATCACCCTGTGCGGTCAGCATGATGATGGGCAGCGTCGAGGTCTGGCGCACCCAGCGGCACAGGTCCAGGCCGTTCGAGTCGGGCAGCATCAGGTCGAGCAGCAGCACGTCGAAAGGCGGTCGCGCTGCGGCGGCAAGCGCCTGCTTCAGCGCCGTGCCGTTCGCCAGCGCGGTCACCTGCATACCGTAGCGGGTCAGATAGTCGTCGACGAGCGCACGCAGCGCGGCGTCGTCGTCGACCAGCAAGGCATGGATCATGGGCGCGAATGATGCTCGTTTTTGGGCGGCCCGCTCAAGCGCGGCGCTCGCGCAGCAGGTCGACATACGCGGTCGCGACCAGCTGCGTCGCGGCGACGCCCAGCCGTTCGAGCAGCGCGTGCGCCTCTGCGACGCCCGCGGATTCGGTCTCGCCGTCGCGCAGCACGACCTCGAGCTCGAGGAAGTCGCCCAGGCCTTCGACGCGGTCCAGATGCACCCGCGTGCGTCCGACCAGAAACAGCGTGCGGCGCTTGATCACGCGGCCGACGCTGCCCAGCGCGCGTTCCAGCGTGGCGCGCAACGCCGCCGGTTCGGCGACCGGCGCGATCACGTAGTCCGACGTCTTGGGGCCCACCGCGTCGGGGCGCTGGTAGGCGATCAGTTCGCCGCGGCCGTCGGCGAATGCGCGCAGCTTCAGGCGGCCATGCGGGCACGCGAAGAACGTGTCGTCCTGCTCGATCAGCTCGGGGCCGCGGTCGGCGAGCGCGCCGGCGCGTGCGTGCGCGGTGTCGTAATCGGGGAGCGCGGCTTTGATCTCGACATTGCGTGCCATCGTGTCGTGCGGAAGGTCAGGAGCGGAACAACCGCGAGTATTGGCTCTCGTGCTGCGCCGACAGGATGGCCAGCATCGGCGTGTAGGCCTGGCGTTCGGCCTCCGGCAGCGTGAGCGCGTGATCGACGGCGGCCGGGGCTTCGTGCGCCAGCCGCGCGAGCACCCGCTGTCCGGCGTTCTGCCCCAGCGGCACCGCCTTCAGTGCGGCCTGCACCATGTTCTCGGCCCAGCCGAACGCGAAGCTCAGCAGCGCGTCGCGCGGCGTGGCACCGGTGCGCGCCGCGGCGTATGCGAACGCGATGGGCCAGCTCGGGGCCGGCGCGAGCGCGGAGAGCGGGGCGAGGGCATCGGCAGGTTCGCGGTTCTTCAGCCACTCGAGCATCGAGCGACCCATCTGCTCGGTCTGCTGACGAAGCTCGGCCGATTCGCGCGTGGCCAGCACCCAGTCGTTCAGCGCTGCGATGCGCGCCGTGTCGTCGGCGCGCCAGGCGTCGACCGCACGGGCGACGACGGCGAGGTCGCTGCGGGCGAGCGTCAGCGCGAGCTGGTCGGAGAGCCACTGCGCGGCCTGCGCCTCGTCGCGCACGCGGCCCGCCTCGACGGCCGCTTCCAGCGCTTCGGAATAGCTGAACCCACCGACCGGCAGCGCCGGCGACGCGAGCCAGATCAGCTGCAGCAGCGTGGGCGCGTCATCCGGTGCGGCAGTCGCCATCAATGGTCGTGACCGTGGTGATGGCCGTGGTGCTCGTGGTGCCCATGATCGTGGTGGCCGTGATCATGGTCATGCTGATCGTGCGCGTGGCCATGACCGCCGATCGCATACGCGCCGCCTTCGGGCTCGAAAGCCTCGTTCGCTTCGGTCACGGTCAGGTGCATGTGCTTCAGCATCTCGGCCAGCACGTGGTCGGGTTCGAGCTTCAGGCGATCCGGCTTCAGTTCGAGCTGCACGTGGCGGTTGCCGAGGTGATAGGCGGCGCGCAGCAGATCGAACGGCGAGCCGTGTTCGGCGCACGGCGTCACGACCAGCACCGGCTGCGCGGCTGCGCGCACGACGATCAGCGAGCCGTCCTCGGCCACCAGCACATCGCCGCCGCGCACGACCGTGCCGCGCGGCAGGAACACGCCGAGCGCGCGGCCCTGCGAGTCGGTGGCGTCGAAGCGGCTTTTCTGGCGCACGTCCCAGTCGAGCGCTACGCTCGCGGCGCGCTTGATCAGGACGGGCGCGAGGCCGGTGCCGCGCGGGATGAGTTTGCTGGCCTGGAGCATGGCGGCTGTGGGTGTGGGACTGGAGGCGATGGGCGCCACTGTACCGTGCTCGCGAGCCGCGGCGTTCGTAGACCCACCCGTCGCCTGCGGCCGCGCACGGCCTCGTCGCGCCGATCCGAGCGCGCGAGGCGCGTGGCCTCGCGCGCGGGTCAGAGCCCGCCGGAAGCCGCGATGCGCTCGCCGGTCACCCAGGCCGCATCGTCGGATGCGAGGAACAGCGCGACCCGCGCGATGTCGTCCGGTTGGCCGAAGCGGCCCAGCGGGGTCTGCTCGATCATCTGCTTCTGGAAGTCGCTGCCGATCACGCCCATGCGATGCACGCCTTCGGTCTCGACGCCGCCCGGCGCGATCGCGTTGACGCGGATCTTGCGCGCGCCGAGCTCCTTCGCGAGCGCGCGCGTGATCGTGTCCACCGCGCCCTTGGTCGCCGAGTAGACGACCGAGTTCGCCACCGGGTCGGTGCTGACGATGGAGCTGATGTTGATCACGCTGCCGCCTTCGGCGCGGAAGTGCTTCAGCGCTTCCTGCGTCGCGAGCAGCAGGCCCAGCACGTTGATGTTGAACTCGCGATGGAACTCGTCCTCGGTCACGGCCTCGAGCGCGTCGAACTGGAACACGCCGGCGTTGTTGACCAGCACGTCCAGCGCGCCATACGCCTCCTTCGCCGCCGCGAAGAGGCGGCGCACGTCGTCGGCCTTGGAGACGTCGCCGTGCACCGCGATCGCCTTGCCGCCGGCCGCCGTGATCTCGGCGACCACGCGGTCCGCGCCGTCGCGGCCCGAGGCGTAGTTGACGACCACCGCGGCGCCTTGCGCCGCATAGGCCTTCGCGATGCCCGCGCCTATGCCCTTGGAGGCGCCGGTGACGATCGCCACCTTGCCTGTCAGTCTGCTGTTGCTCATTCGATGCTCCGGAGTTGCGCTGAGTCGTATCGAACCATTCGACACTTAGACAAGTATCGAACTAATGATCGCGAACCGAGTCGCTTGCGCAAATGGCCCTGATTGCGGGCCTGTCTTCAGATCCGGGCCAGACGGGCCAGATACGCCTGCAGCGCGTCGCGCCGCAGCACCAGGTTCATGAACTTGCCCTCGCGCACGATCTGCACCAGGCCGGCGGTCTCGAGCTCCTTGATGTGATGCGAGAGCGTGGCCGGGCTGATGTCGTGCGCGGCGAGCAGCGCGCCGCAGGCGAGCGGTTCGCCTGCCGCGCCGATCTGGCGCAGCATCTCGCAGCGCCGCGGCTCGGCCAGCGCCCGCGCGATGCGCGCGAACTGGTGTTCGCTGAGCGCGGCGGCGTGCGCCTTGGCCGACGCCTTGGTCAAGGTCTTGACCGGGGCCTTCACCGGAGCCTTTACCGGAGTCCTGCGCACGGTCTTTCGGGTCGGAGCCATCGAACGGCAACCTTACCCGATCCCCGGCGACCTTGTCGCAATCGCGGAACGCGTTGTTCCTGTTCGTGGGGGAGGGCGCAAACACGACCCGGCCGGTTCGCACGGAGCACGTGATCGCGCCGGCCGCTCTTCCTAAGCTCCCGCATGTCCTCGCTCTCGTGGGCTAAGGGACATCGACATGTCCGGAATCACCAAACAAAGGAAGAGCATGAAGAAATTCGCAACCCTGGCAGTGCTCGCTGCCGCCTCCGCCGGAGCGTATGCCCAGTCGTCGGTCACGCTGTTCGGTATCGTCGACGAAGCCGCTCGCTACGTGAAGAACGGCGACCTGAAGGTCAAGTCGTTGGCCAGCGGCGGCATCAACACCAGCCGCCTCGGCGTGCGTGGCGTCGAAGACCTGGGTGACGGCCTGAAGGCCGGCTTCTGGCTCGAAACCGGCCTGAACGCCGACAGCGGCACGACCTCCGACAGCACCCGCTTCTGGAACCGTCGCTCGACCGTCAGCCTGCTGGGCAACTTCGGTGAAGTGCGCCTGGGCCGCGACTTCACGCCGACCTACCTCGGCTACAGCGACTACGACGTGTTCGGCGACAACGGCGTGGCCGCGTCGAGCAAGTTCGAAGCGCCGCTGGGCGTGCTGCGCGACGGCAACACGACGCTGGGAACGGGTCAAGGCACGCGTGCCGACAACCAGATCACCTACCTGACCCCGGGCAACCTGGGCGGCTTCTACGGTCGCGCATCGGTCGCGGCTGGCGAAGGCACCGCGGGCAAGAAGTACGTCGGCGGCCGCGCCGGCTGGGCAGCGGGCCCGATCGACGTGTCGGTGGCGTACGGCCAGTACACGGTCGCGCCGGTCGCCGGCGACGACAAGTTCAAGATCGCCGACGTCGGCGCGTCGTATGACTTCGGCGTCGCGAAGGTGCTGGGCTACTACACGCAATCGAAGTTCGCTGACCAGAAGATCGCCAGCTACAGCCTCGGCGTGCTCGTGCCGGTCGGCGTGGGCCAGATCAAGGCCGCGGTGACCCATGCGAACCAGTCCGGGACGACGGCTGCCGGCGTGAACGTGGACGGCGACGACGCGAATCAAATCGCGCTGGGCTACATCTACAACTTCTCGAAGCGCACGGCCGTCTACACGACCGCGGCGTACGTGAAGAACAAGGGCAACGCGACCTTCGCGGTCGCGTCGAACCCGGTGATGACGGCCGGCGAGAAGTCGACCGGTCTCGAAGTGGGCATCCGCCACGCGTTCTGATGTTATGAGGCAAGCGTGTCCGCCGCGACGCAAGGCGTCAGCGGACATCGAATGCAAAGGCCGCGTCCCACAAGGGCGCGGCCTTTTTGTTGTGCCTCCATGACTTCGATAGCGTTCATTACAGAAAAGTAATTCGTCGGCAATCTTCGAGTCACTGTCGGATTTCTATCGTGGCGACAACACCAACCCACGACCCCTGTGCGAGCGCCGCCGCCGGTTTTTCGATGCGGCGTGCTGCCGGCACAACAGATCCGACGGAACCGACACCATGCGCCGACAAGACATCCAGCTTCTCGCTCTCGCTCGCCAGGGCGACGTGGCCGCCCGCTGCGAAGCGGGCCGCCGCTATCTGCGCGGCGTCGACGGGTTTCCGCAGCACATCGGCACCGGGCTCGAGTACCTGACGCACCCGAACCTGAAGGGTTCGGCGCAGGCGGCGCGCATCATCGCCGAAAGCCTTGCGCTCGAGGACATCCTGCAGGTCCAGCAGGAAGCCGCGCTGCAGCAGGCGGCACAGTCCGGCAGTGCGGCGGCGCAGGCCAAGCTCGGTGCGTGGCTGAGCGCGCGGCACGGGCGCTTCGCCGAAGCGGCACGCTGGTTCGAATCGGCCGCCGCGGCGGGGCACGCT
>DATEFR010000617.1:0-6923 GCA_035280545.1 Burkholderiaceae bacterium
GGCAACACCAACCCGAGTGTCGGCCTGCTGAACATCGGCGAAGAGGCGATCAAGGGCAGCGAAACGATCAAGCAGGCCGGCGAACTGCTGCGCTCCGCGGCCAGCCACGGCGTGCTGAACTTCTACGGCAACGTCGAAGGCAACGACATCTTCAAGGGAACGACCGACATCGTCGTCTGCGACGGCTTTGTCGGCAACGTCGCCCTGAAGACCTCCGAAGGGCTCGCGTCGATGCTGTCGAAGTTCGTCAAGCAGGAGTTCACGCGCAACCCGTTGACCAAGGTTGCCGCGCTGGTCGCGCTGCCGGTGCTGCGGCATCTGCAAAAGCGGGTCGATCACCGGCGCTACAACGGCGCGGCATTGCTGGGCCTGCGCGGCCTGGTGTTCAAGAGCCACGGCTCGGCCGACGCGTTCGCCTTCGAGCAGGCCCTGAACAGGGCTTATGATGCCGCGCGCAACGGCCTGCTCGATCGGGTGCACGATCGCATACTGGAGACATTGGCCGCTGCTCCGGCATCGGCTCATTCAAACGGATCGAACGGATCGGCCGCGTCCAGCAGCGCGGCACTCACCGCATGACCCTTCGCGCATGACATCCAGCCCGAGATACTCGCGCATCGTCGGTACCGGCAGCTACCTGCCTCCCAAGCGCATCACCAACGACGAACTTGCCGCGCAGCTCGCGCGCGACGGCATCGAGACGTCCGATCAATGGATCGTCGAGCGCACCGGCATCAAGGCGCGCCACTTCGCCGAGTCCGACGTGACCAGCAGCGACTTGGCCGTGCAGGCCGCGAAGCGCGCGCTCGAGGCTGCCGACGTCGATGTGGCGAGCATCGATCTGATCATCGTCGCGACCTCCACGCCCGACATGATCTTCCCGTCGACCGCCTGCCTGGTGCAGCAGAAGCTCGGCGTGCACGGGTGCGCCGCGTTCGACGTGCAGGCGGTGTGTTCGGGTTTCGTCTACGGACTGACCGTGGCCGATTCGATGATCCGCACCGGCGCCGCCAGCAAGGCGCTGGTGATCGGCGCGGAAGTGTTCTCGCGCATCCTCGATTTCACCGATCGCACGACCTGCGTGCTGTTCGGCGATGGCGCAGGGGCCGTCGTGTTGCAGGCCAGCGATACGCCGGGCGTGCTCGCGAGCGAATTGCATGCCGACGGGCGGCATGTCGACATCCTGTGCACACCGGGCACCGTGGCCGGCGGCAAGGTCCTGGGCGATCCGCTGCTGAAGATGGATGGGCAGGCCGTGTTCAAGCTCGCGGTCGGCGTGCTCGAGCAGGTCGCGCGCTCGGTGCTTGCGAAGGCCGGGCGTGCCGATGCCGACATCGATTGGCTGATTCCGCATCAGGCCAACATCCGGATCATGCAGAGCACCGCGAAAAAGCTGAAGCTGCCGCTCGAGAAGCTGATCGTCACGGTCGACGAGCACGGCAACACGTCGGCCGCGTCGATCCCGCTGGCGCTGGACCAGGCGGTGCGCAGCGGAAAGATCAAGCGCGGCGACACCGTGATGCTCGAAGGCGTCGGCGGCGGTTTCACCTGGGGCGCAACGCTGCTCGACTTCTGAGCGCCGGGGTGCGCGCTCGATTCAACGACACAAACTCGAGACAAGACACGACGCGATGACGACGACGTTCGCATTCGTATTTCCGGGCCAGGGCTCGCAAGCGGTCGGCATGCTCGATGCATGGGGCGACGATGCGACCGTGCGCAGCACGCTCGCCGAAGCCTCCGACGCGCTGGGCGAAGACGTGGCCAAGCTGATCCACGAAGGCCCGAAAGAGCTGCTCGATCTCACCGCCAACACCCAGCCGGTGATGCTGACTGCCGGGATCGCGTGCTATCGCGCGTGGATCGCGCACACCGGGCTCGTGCCCAGTGCGGTGGCCGGCCATTCGCTGGGCGAGTACACGGCGCTGGTCGCCGCCGGCGCGCTGAGCCTGGCCGACGCGTTGCCCCTGGTGCGTTTTCGCGCGCAGGCGATGCAGGAAGCCGTGCCGGTCGGTGTTGGCGCGATGGCGGCGATCCTCGGGCTCGATTCGAGCGCGGTGCGCAAGGGCTGCGCCGAGGTCGCGGCGGCGAGCGGCGAGGTCGTCGAGGCGGTCAACTTCAACGATCCGAAGCAGACGGTGATTGCCGGCACGAAGGCCGGCGTCGAGAAAGCCTGCGAGGCGCTGAAGGCCCAGGGCGCGAAACGGGCGCTGCCGCTGCCGGTTTCGGCCCCGTTCCATTCGAGCCTGATGAAACCGGCCGCCGAGCGGCTGAAGGACAGGCTCGCCGCGACCTCGTTCGCGGCGCCGCAGATCGCGGTCGTCAACAACGTCGATGTCGCGGTGCAGACCGATCCGGCGGCGATCCGCGATGCGCTGTACCGTCAGGCATTCGGCGCGGTGCGATGGGTCGAGGTCGTCCAGGCGATCCGCGCGCGCGGCGTTGCGCACATCATCGAGTGCGGGCCGGGCAAGGTGCTCGCGGGCATGGTCAAGCGCATTGACGGCGAAGCGGTCACCGGCACCGTGCTCGATCCGACCTCGCTGGCCGACGTGAAAGGATTGCTCGCATGAGTGAAGTGCAGACTGCGGGCCAGCTCGCCCTCGTCACCGGCGCATCGCGCGGCATCGGCAAGGCCATCGCGCTGGCGCTCGCGCAAGCCGGCATGAAAGTGGTCGGCACGGCGACCAGCGATGCCGGCGCCGCGGCCATCGGCGAGGCACTGTCGGCGTTCGCCGGCAGCCGCGGCATCAGGCTCGACGTCAACGACGGTCCAGGCGTCGAGGCCGCAATCGATGCGATCGTCAAGGAGCACGGTGCGCTGCACGTGCTCGTCAACAACGCCGGCATCACGCGCGACACGCTGTCGATGCGCATGAAGGACGACGATTGGGACGCGGTGCTCGACACCAACCTGAAAGCCGTCTTCCGCGCCAGCCGCGCCGCCATCAAGCCGATGATGAAGCAGCGCTACGGCCGCATCGTCAACATCACGTCGGTCGTCGGCGCGAGCGGCAACGCGGGCCAGGCGAACTACGCAGCGGCAAAGGCCGGCGTCGCCGGCATGACGCGCTCCCTCGCTCGCGAGCTGGGCAGCCGCGGCATCACGGTCAACTGCATCGCACCGGGTTTCATCGAAACCGACATGACGAAGGCGCTGTCGGAGGCGCAAACTACCGCGCTGATGGCTCAGATCCCGCTCGGCCGGCTCGGTTCTGCGGCCGATATCGCGCATGCGGTGGCGTTCCTCGCATCGCCGCACGCGGGCTACATCACCGGTGTCGAACTGCATGTCAACGGCGGCATGTACATGAGCTGAACAACGAGCGCGAACGCGCTCTTTCCGAACCGTTTCAACCTATCCAAACCCCTGCCCGCGATGTCGGCGGCCGTCTTCGTGACGAGACCCCGGAAGCTTTAGAATCGCGGGTTGTTTCCGTTAAACACTCCCGGAGGAGTCCATGAGCGATATCGAAGCCCGCGTCAAGAAAATCATCGCCGAGCAGCTCGGCGTGCCAGAAGCCGACGTGGTCAATGACAAGGCATTCGTCGCCGATCTCGGCGCCGACTCGCTGGACACCGTCGAGCTGGTGATGGCGCTGGAAGACGAATTCGGCATCGAGATTCCCGACGAGGAAGCCGAGAAGATCACGACGGTGCAACTCGCGATCGATTACGCGGTCAAGCACCAGAAAGCCGCCTGAGCGGCCCAGCGAAATTCATTGAACATGAGCCGTCGTCGAGTCGTCGTCACCGGTCTGGGTCTGATCAGCCCCGTGGGCAACACGGTGGAGGAAGGCTGGGCCAACCTGGTGGCGGGCCGCACGGGCATCGCGACGATCACGAAGTTCGATGCCGCCAACTTCGCCTGCCGGTTTGCCGGCGAGGTCAAGGGTTTCAAGGTCGAGGACTATTTCTCGGCCAAGGAAGCCCGGCACATGGATACCTTCATCCATTACGGTCTCGCGGCTTCGATTCAGGCGATCCGTGACGCGGGCTTGCCGACCGGCGACGCGCTGACCGAGGAGCAGGCCGAGCGCATCGGCGTGCTGGTGGGCTCGGGCATCGGCGGCCTGCCGCTGATCGAAGACACGCATGCCGAGATGGTCGCCAGAGGCCCGCGGCGCATCACCCCGTTCTTCGTGCCAGCCTCGATCATCAACATGATCTCGGGGCACGTCTCGATCATGCACGGCTTCCAGGGGCCGAACCTCGCGATCGTCACCGCGTGCACGACCGGCCTGCACAGCATCGGCGAAGCCGGGCGCCTGATCGAATACGGCGATGCCGATGTGATGGTCGCCGGCGGCGCCGAATCGACGATCTCGCCGCTGGGTGTCGGCGGCTTCGCGGCGGCGCGTGCGCTGTCGACCCGCAACGACGACCCGGCCACCGCGTCGCGTCCGTGGGACAAGGATCGTGACGGTTTCGTGCTCGGCGAGGGCGCCGGCGTGCTGGTGCTCGAGGAGTACGAGCACGCGAAGCGCCGCGGCGCGAAGATCTATGCCGAGCTCGCCGGCTTCGGCATGGGCGCGGATGCGTTCCACATGACCGCGCCGAACGTCGACGGCCCGAAGCGCTCGATGAAGGCCGCGTTGCGCAATGCCGGCGTTGCGGCCGACCAGATCCAGTACCTGAATGCGCATGGCACGTCGACGCCGCTGGGCGACGTCAACGAAACCAATGCCATCAAGCTCGCGTTCGGCTCCCATGCGAAAGACAAGCTGGTCGTCAGCTCGACCAAGTCGATGACCGGCCACCTGCTGGGCGGGGCCGGCGGCATCGAGTCGGTGTTCACCGTGCTCGCGGTACAGAAGCAGATCGTGCCGCCGACGATCAACATCTTCAACCAGGATCCGGAGTGCGACCTGGACTACTGCGCGAACACCGCGCGCGAGATGAAGATCGAGTACGCCGTCAAGAACAACTTCGGTTTCGGCGGCACCAACGGCACGCTCGTCTTCAAGCGGGTTTGACGACGCGCGCCGGAGCCGTTGGCCGCAGCGCCGATGCGTGCATCGCCGGCATTCCAGTTCGTGTTGAACCGCTTCGGCGTCTGGCGCTGCGGGGTAGGCGCGCTGGCCGCGCTCGCGATCACCGCGCTGCTCGCCTGGCTCGGAACGCGCGCCGAGCCGCTGCCGCCGCTGGAATTGGCGGCCTGGGCCGGTGCGCTGTTCGGCGTGGCGATGCTCGGCGGCTCGCTGATGCGCATGCCGGCGGTGGCGCTGCGTTGGGACGGCCGGCAGTGGTGGCTCGCGCGCGTGTCGCCGAGTCGCGGTGCGGCGGCCGAGGTCGACGCGATGCCTGGCGACATCGAGGTCGCGCTCGATCTGGGCGGCTGGATGCTGCTGCGGTTCCGCCCGCAGCCTGCCCTGTCGCCGCGGCCGCGATACCGGCCCCGATGGCCGATCGGCCACGCCCAATCGACCTGGCTTCCGGTGCAGCGCCTCGGCCTCGAGGCGCACTGGCACGCGCTACGCTGTGCGGTATATTCGCCCCGGCCCGCACCCGCCCGGGACGCCGCGGACCCCTCTTGATCCTCCTCCGATGAACGCCGCGGATGCCGACGCCCCGCTGATCGCCCGCGTCAAGGCCGGCGACGTGCGCGCGTTCGAGATGCTGGTGGTCAAGTACCAGCGGCGCATCGAGCGGCTGATCGGGCGCATGGTGCGAGACACCGATCTGGTGCCCGACATCGCCCAGGAAACCTTCATTCGCGCCTATCGCGCACTGCCGCAGTTCCGCGGCGAGAGTGCGTTCTACACCTGGCTGTACCGGATCGCCGTGAACACCGCGAAGAAGGCGCTGATGGAGCTCAAGCGCGATCCGCTCGTGACGGAATCCGCGCGCGCCTCGCGCGACGAGGAAGAGGAAACTTCCCGGGTCGAGAACGAACTAAGCGACGGCGCAACACCCGATGCCCTGCTCGCGAGCAAGCAAATTGCCGCGGCCGTGAACTTTGCGATCGAGGCGTTGTCCGATGATCTGCGCCAGGCGATCACATTGCGCGAGATCGAAGGGCTCAGCTACGAAGAGATCGCGGAGTTGATGAACTGCCCGATCGGCACCGTGCGCTCGCGCATCTTCCGGGCGCGCGAGGCGATTGCTTTGCGCCTGCGGCCGTTGCTGGATACGCGCGACGGCGAGCGGTGGTGACGGATCGGACGTGATCGGATGCAAGGGTGATGGAGAGATGAACATGATGGCAACGGATTCGGCAGACGGTGCCGCCCGCAACGAGCGGCTTTCGGCATTGGTCGACGGCGAGCTCGAGGCGAGCGCCGTCGTGCACGCGTGCGCCGCATGGCGCGACGACGCCGAGGCGCGCACCACCTGGCATGCCTATCAGCTGATCGGCGACGTGCTGCGCTCCGACGATCTCGCGGCTCAGCCGGGGCGCGATGCCATGTTCCTCGGCGCATTGCGCGCGCGGCTCGCGGCCGAGCCGGTCGTGCTGGCGCCGCATGTGCAGCCCGCGGCGGAAGAGTCGTCGCAGCAAGCCGCTGGACTGCGCTTGGCGCAGGGTGGCGGCCGTGCACGCGGCTGGACCTGGATGGGCGCTTCGGCCGTGGCCGCCGGCTTCGTGGTGGTGGCCGGTGCATTGGTGTTGACCCGTACGCCGGGCACGACGCCGGCCGCGTCGCAACCGGTTGCCGCAGCCACGGCGCCGGAAAGCCTCGCGCTCGCAGGCGCGGCGAGCGCACCAGCGGCCATACCCACTGCGGTGGCGCAGCAACCTGCCGTGAGCGTGCCAGCCGAGCCGCAGACGATGGTCGCGAGCGGCAAGGTCATCCGTGATGCGCGGCTGGATCGCTATCTCGCGGCACACAAACAGTTCGCCGGTACGTCGGCGCTGGGCGTTCCGTCGGGATTCCTGCGCGCCGCGACGTCGGAATCCGGCGATCGCTGATACCGTCCGTTCT
>DATEFR010000618.1:0-5196 GCA_035280545.1 Burkholderiaceae bacterium
CCGGCGCGCCCGCCGCCGGTGAAGCCGACCACGGTGTCGACCGCCGGGTCGTTGCGCACGATGTCGACGACCTGGCGCAGCTTCTCGCCCATCGCCTTGGTCGAGATGCTCTGGTCGGCGCGCAGGCCGCCGTTGAGCTGGCCGCTGTCCTGCTGCGGGAAGAAGCTCTTCGGCGCGGCCGCGTAGAGGTACACGTTGAGGCCGACCACCGCGAGCAGGATCAGCATCACGAGCCATTTGCTCGCGAGCGCCCAATCGAGGCTCGCCTCGTAGCGGCGCAGCATCCATTGGTACCCGCGCTCGGCGACCCGCGCGATCCGTCCGGGCGGCTTCTCGTGCTCGCCGCCGGGCTTGAGCAGCCACGCACACATCATCGGCGTGGTCGTCAGCGAGATCACCAGCGAGATCAGCACCGCGGCCGACAGCGTGACCGCGAACTCCTTGAACAGCCGCCCCTGCTGCCCGCCCATGAACAGCAGCGGAATGAACACCGCGACCAGCGAGAGGCTGATCGACAGCACCGTGAAGCCGACCTCCTTCGCACCCAGCAGCGCGGCCTGCATGCGCGTCATGCCGGCCTCGATGTGCCGGCTGGTGTTCTCGAGCACGACGATCGCATCGTCGACGACGAAGCCGGTTGCGACCGTCAGCGCCATCAGCGAGAGATTGTTCAGCGAGTAGCCGAGCAGGTACATCACGCCGAACGTGCCGAGCAGCGCCGCAACCGTCGCGACCGCCGGCACGACGGTCGCGCGCACGCTGCGCAGGAACACGCTGACGACCAGCACGACCAGCACCACCGAGATCACCAAGGTCAGCTCGACCTCGCGCAGCGACGAGCGTATCGAGTTGGTCGCATCCGACGCGACGTGCAGCTCGACGTCCGCCGGCAGATCGGCCTGCAGCTCGGGCAGCAGCGCGCGCACCTTGTCGACGGTCTCGATCACGTTCGCGCTGGGCTGGCGCGTGATCAGGACGATGATGGCCGGCTGGCCGTTGAACAGGCCCAGCGTCTGCGTGTTCTCGACACCGTCGACCACCTGCGCGACGTCCTGCAGGCGCACCGCGGCGCCGTCGCGCCACGCGATCACCATGGGAGCGTAGTCGCTCGCGCGCAGCGCCGGCGTCTGCGTGTAGATCTGCATCCGGCGGCCGCTGCCCTGCACCGTGCCCTTCGGACGGTTCGCGTTGCTGGCCTGGATCGCGGCGCGCACGTCCTCGGTGCTGATGCCGTAGCGGTTCAGCGCGAACGGCAGCAGCTCGATGCGCACCGCCGGCAGCGAGCCGCCGCCGATCTCGACGTCGCCGACGCCGTCCACCTGCGACAGCCGCTGGCTGACGATGTTCGAGACTGCGTCGTAGATCTGCCCCGGCGTCTTGGTCTTGGAGGTCAACGCGAGGATGATCACCGGCGCCGCCGCCGGGTTCATCTTGCGGTAGGTCGGGTTGCTGCGCAGCGTGGCCGGCAAATCGACGCGGCTCGCGTTGATCGCGGCCTGGACCTCGCGCGCCGCGCCGTCGATGTTGCGGCTCAGGTCGAACTGCAGGGTCACGCGGGTCGAGCCGACCGAGCTCTGCGAGGTGATCTCGTTGACGCCGGCGATCGTGCCCAGGTGCCGCTCGAGCGGCGTCGCAACGCTCGAGGCCATCGTGTCCGGGCTCGCACCGGGAATGTTCGCGCTGACCGAGATCACCGGAAAGTCGATCTGCGGCAGCGGCGAGACCGGCAGCGCGAAGAAGCCCGCGATGCCGGCCAGCGCGACGCCGACGGTCAGCAGCACCGTGCCGATCGGCCTGCGCACGAACGGCAGCGACAGGTTCACGCGGCCGCTCCCTCGGCGTCATCGACGCGGCGCTTGGTCGTGCCGCCGCCCAACCGGTCGAACATCAGGTAGATCACCGGCGTCGTGAACAGCGTCAACAGCTGGCTGACGACCAGCCCGCCGAAGATCGCGAGCCCCAGCGGGCGGCGCAGCTCGGCGCCGTCGCCCCAGCTGAACATCAGCGGCACCGCGGCGAACAGCGCGGCCAGCGTGGTCATCAGGATGGGCCGCAGGCGCAGCAGCGCCGCCTGGTGGATCGCCTCGCGCGGGCTCTTGCCTTCGGTGCGTTCGGCGTCGATCGCGAAGTCGATCATCATGATCGCGTTCTTCTTGACGATGCCGATCAAGAGGATGATGCCGATGATGCCGATCACGCCCAGGTCATGGCCCGCGATCATCAGCGCGAGCAGCGCGCCGATGCCGGCCGACGGCAGCGTCGACAGAATCGTCAGCGGGTGCACGTAACTCTCGTACAGCACGCCCAGCACGATGTAGACGCAGACCACCGCGGCGAGGATCAGCCAGAGCTGGTTGGCCAGCGACTTCTCGTACGCACCCGAGGCGCCGAGGAAGGTCATCGTCACGCTGGCCGGCATGGCGATGTCCTTCGCGGCCTGGCGGATCGCGTCGACCGCCTCGCCGAGCGCAACGCCCGGCGCGGTGTCGAAGTTCAGCGTGCCGGCCGGGTACTGCGCGACGTGGGTGATCTGCAGCGGCGCCTGCTGCTCGCTGATCGCCGCGAACGCCGACAGCGGCGTCGCGGTGCCGCCGCTGGCGATCAGGTTCAGCTTGCCGAGGTCGTCCGCCGTGCCGACCAACCCGGGCCGCGCCTCGAGGATCACGCGGTATTGATTGGTCTCGGTGAAGATCGTCGAGACGATGCGCTGGCCGAACGCGCTGTACAGCGCATCGTCGACCGAGCTCGCGGTGATGCCCAGGCGCGAGGCGGTGTCGCGGTTCACGTTGACGTAGGCGGCCAGGCCGGTCGCGCCGGCATCGCTGCTGACATTGCGCACCTGCGCTGCATAGCTGCCGCGCAACCGCTCGGTCAGCTTGCCCATCCACTGCGCGATCGTCGCGCTGTCGACGCTTTCGAGCGAGACGCGGTACTGCGTCGGGCCGGTCTCGGCGTCTATCGTCAAGTCCTGCGTCGGCTGCAGGTACAGCGTGACGCCGGCAACGCCGCGCACATGCTCGCGCAAGCGCTCCATGATCACCTGCTGGTCGCCGTGGCCCCTGCGCAGGTTGATCAGCAGGCTGCCGGCATGCAGCATCGTGTTGTTGGCCGCGTCGACGCCGACGAACGAGCTCAGGTTCTCGACCGCCGGGTCTTCGACGATGACCTTCGCGGCTTGCTGCTGGAGCTGCGCCATGCGGTCGTACGAGACGTCCTGCGAGGCCTCGATGCGACCCTGCAGCTGGCCGGTGTCCTGCGTCGGGAACAGGCCCTTGGGGATCAGGATGTAGAGCACGACGGTCAGCACGAAGGTCGCGAGCGCGACCAGCAGCGTGATGCCCTGATGGTCGATGACCCAACCGAGTGCATGGTCGTAGCGCGCCATCAGATCCGAGAAGAAGCGCTGCACGCGCGTCGGCCCGCCGTGGCTCGCGGCCTGGCGGGCCTTGCGCGCCTCGGCGCGGTCGTGGTCGGCCTTGAGCCAGCGCGCCGACATCATCGGCACCAATGTCAGCGAGACCACGGCCGAGATCAGGATGGTCAACGCGAGCGTCACCGCGAACTCGCGGAAGAGCCGCCCCACCACGTCGCTCATGAACAGCAGCGGGATCAGCACCGCGATCAGCGAGACGGTCAGCGAGATGATCGTGAAGCCGATCTGCGTCGCCCCCTTCAACGCGGCGCGGAACGCCGACTCGCCCTGCTCGATGTAGCGGCTGATGTTCTCGATCATCACGATCGCGTCGTCGACGACGAAGCCGGTCGCGATCGTCAGCGACATCAGCGAGAGGTTGTTCAGCGAGTAACCGAGCAGGTACATCAGCCCGAACGTGCCGATCAGCGAGATCGGCACCGCGATGCTCGCGATCACGGTGGCGCGCAAGGACCCGAGGAACGCGAAGATCACCAGCACGACCAGCACGACCGCGAGCACCAGCTCCATCTCGACATGTTCGACCGAGGCGCGGATGCCGTTCGTGCGGTCCGCCAGCACCTCGAGCTTCACCGAGGCGGGCAGGCCGGCCGACAGCGTGGGCAGCTGCTTCCGGATCGCGTCGACCGTCGCGATCACGTTCGCGCCGGGCTGGCGCTGCACGTTCATCACGATCGCCGGCTGCAATTCGCGCGCCGGGTTCGCGCCGAAGCAGCCGGTGTGCCCTTCGTCGCAGTCGGTGCCGGCCCAGGCGCCGAGCTGGTTGTTCTCGGCGCCGCTGACGACGCGCGCGACGTCGACCATGCGGATGGGCGCGCCGTTCTTGTACGAGACGATCAGGTTCTTGTAGTCGTCGACCGTCAGCAGCTGGTCGTTCGAGTTGATCGAGTAGGCGCGCTTGGGGCCGTCGAAACTGCCTTTTGCGGCGTTCGAGTTGGCCGCGCTGATCGCGGTGCGCAGGCTGTCCAGCCCGATGCCGTTGGCGGCCAGCGCCTGCGTGTCGGCCTGGATGCGCATCGCCGGCCGCTGCCCGCCGGACAGCGAGACCAGGCCGACGCCGGTGACCTGGCTGATCTTCTGCGCGAGCCGCGTGTTCACGAGGTTCTGCACCTCGGTCAGCGGCAGCGAGTCGGAGGTGATCGCCAGGGTCAGCACCGGCGCGTCGGCCGGGTTGACCTTCGCGTAGACCGGCGGCGCCGGCAGGTCGGCCGGCAGCAGCGAGCCGCCGGCGTTGATCGCGGCCTGCACCTCCTGCTCGGCGACATCGAGCGACAGCCCGAGCGAGAACTGCAGCGTGATGATGGAAACACCGGCCGCGCTGGTCGAGGCCATGCGGTCCAGCCCGGCCATCTGGCCGAACTGGCGCTCCAGCGGCGCGGTGACGGTGTTGCTCATCACCTCGGGGCTCGCGCCGGGGTACAGCGTCTGCACCTGGATGGTCGGATAGTCGACCTGCGGCAGCGCCGACAGCGGCAGGAACTTGAAGCCGACCAGCCCGGCGAGCACGATCGCCAGCATCAGCAGCGAGGTTGCGACCGGGCGCTCGATGAAGGGCTTGGAGGGGCTCATGATGCGCGGGGAGTCTTTCTCACCGCAGAGGCGCAGAGGGCGCTGAGGAACTCAGAGTCAGGCCAAGAAAACTCGGCGAACCTCCGCGTCCTCTGCGCCTCTGCGGTGAGGCATTTCATCGCGGCACCCCGCTCGCTGCGTCCGAGGCGCGATGCCGCCCGCCCCACGCCCCCGAGGCCGCCTCGCTCGCCCCG
>DATEFR010000619.1:0-8747 GCA_035280545.1 Burkholderiaceae bacterium
CGCCGCGATCGCGGCGCCGGCCAGCCACGCGAACATCGTGATGTGCAGGCCGCTGATCGACACGAGGTGCGCGATCCCCGTGTTGCGGTACAGCGCCCAGTCGTCGCGTTCGATCGCCCCCTGGTCGCCGACCGCGAGCGCCGCGAGCAGGCCCGCGGCGCGCCGATCGGGCACGCTCGCCTCGATCGCATCGCGCACGCGCTGGCGCAGCCGCTCGACCGGATAGCCCGCGGCACGATGCAGCAGCTGCGGTGCCGGCGCGTCGCGCACGGAGCCGGTCGCGCGCACGCCCTGCTCGAACAGGTACAGCTCGTAGTCGAAGCCGTGCGGGTTCAGGTTGCCGTGCGGCTGGCGCAGCCTCAGCGTGAAGCGCCAGCGTTGCCCCGCGCGCAGCTCGGTCTGAGGCTGCGTCAAGGCGGCGTCCTCGTGAAAGCCGCTGTACCAGCCCAGCGACAGCATCTCGGGAATCGTCACCTCGGCGCTGTCGTCGATGCGCTGTGCGCGCTCGACTTCGAAGCGAAACCGCAGGCCCGCGGCCGAGCGCTGCGGCAGGGTTGCCACCACGCCGGTCACCAGCAGATCGCGTCCTTCGAGGGCGGCGGGCAGCGCATCGGCCCAGCGCAACGCGGCACGCCCGCCGGAGACGCCGAAACCGAGCGCCAACGCGCCGATCAACCCGAACGCGATCGCGCGCCGCCAGGCCAGCGCGGCACCCAGCCCGAGCGCGCCGACGACGCCGACCCCGATGCACACCGCCAGCGGCCACAACGAACGTTGCTGCAGATGCAGCGCGACGCCAAGCAGCCATGCGAGCGCCAGGCCGGCCAGGCGCCAGCCCATCTGTTGCTCTCCCCTCCCCATGCGCCGCAGTGTAGGGGCGGTGCCCGGCGTCCATGCTCGGGCATAGCCCGCGGTGTAGGATCGTCGGCCGCGTTTCGTCCCCTTCCGTTTTCGCTCCCTTCGAGAGTCCTGCCATGCCTTCTTCGATCTACGACCGCCTCGCCGAGCTCGGCATCACGTTGCCGGCGGTGGCGACCCCGGCCGCGGCGTACGTGCCGTTCGTCCAGACCGGCAACCTCGTGTTCCTCTCCGGCCATATCGCCAAGCGCGACGGCAAGCCCTGGGTCGGCCAACTCGGCCGCGACCTCGACACCGCCACCGGCAAGCGCGCCGCGCGCTCGGTCGCGATCGACCTGCTGGGCACGCTGAACGCGGCGGTCGGCGACCTGAACAAGGTCCAGCGCATCGTCAAGGTGATGAGTCTGGTCAACAGCACGCCCGATTTCATCGAGCAGCATCTGGTGACCAACGGCTGTTCGGAGCTGCTGGCCGAGGTGTTCGGCGACCAGGGCTCCCACGCACGCAGTGCCTTCGGCGTCGCGCAGATTCCGATGGGCGCTTGCGTCGAGATCGAGCTGATCGCGCAGGTGGCCTGAGCGTGGCCTCCAACGCGCGCCTCCCCTCGGCCACACCACTCGTCATCGTCGGCGTCGTCTGCCTCGCGGCGGTCGGCGCGGCGCTGGTGTCGCAGCACGTCTTCGACATGCAGCCGTGCCCGTGGTGCGTGCTGCAGCGAGTGATCTTCGTCGCGATCGCGATCGTCTGCCTGGTCGGCGCTGCGTTTCGCGCGGGCGCCGCGCGCATCGGCGCCGCGTCGCTCGCAGCGCTGCTCGCCATGGCCGGCATCGCCGCGGCGCTGTGGCAGCACTTCAAGGCCGCGGCCTCCGCGTCGTGCAACCTGACGCTGGCCGACAAGATCATCAGCGGCCTGCAACTCGACAGCCTGCTGCCCGACGTGTTCGCGCCGCGCGCGAGCTGTGCCGATGCGGCCGTGAGCCTGTTCGGGATCCCGTACGACTTCTGGAGCCTCGCGCTGTTCGTGCTCTGCGCCGCTGCAGCATTGAGCACACTGCGCCGCCGTGCCTGAGGCTGCGGCTTGGCTACTCTCCGTAGCAAACAAGCCGCAGGCCGATCTCCAGCTGTTCGAGGCGAACTACAAGAGTCGCTGCGCCGCCGGCTGAGCGGCGCTCACAAAGCGTTCAAACCTTGGGTGTGCATCCCAGCGGGAGCGAACTCGCCGCGGGGATCGACATCAGCCAACCGCGCAACGTACGGATCAGCGTACGCCCACAACTCTCGCTGACCAGTTGGGCCCGCTCCATCCTTTCGCTGCCGCCTTCGGCGTATCGAAAAGTCCGATACGGCGACTTGTCTTCGACCGTGGGCAGGCTCGCCTGGTCGAGTGCGATATCGAGCGACTCGGCGAAAAGCGCAACGCTCGAATCGACAAGCCGCTGTCCCTCGGACTCGAGCCACAGCGGCGCGAGGTCGGATGAAGTTTCCGCCTCGGTTGGAGCCGTAGGCGAAGGAGGCGCTGACAGCGGTCTCGAAACGACGCGCACTGTTTGCGCGTAATTCACTTTGGAGCTGCCCGGCGCGTAGATGCGCACGACGTTGTCGAGGACGAGCGCGCCTCGGTCCTGTGTCATCGAGAAGACCGGTGCAGATTCGATCAGCCAGTCGCCAGCGGACGCATCTGCCGGTGCAATGACCCGCTTCGAGCCGGCGGTCGACATCCTGCGCAGCCCCTCTTCCATCAGCCGACGATTCGTGAAGGCGCTGAGCACTGACTCGAATGGCTGCAACACCTTGTCCGCCTCGGACTGCATTTGGCTCTTCTGGCTTTCGCGTGCGCTGGAGCTGATGAGGCCATGCGTCAAGACAGCGGCAAGCAAGCCGATCGCGTTAGGCGCCGGGTACATCATGGCGCCCGTGCCCATGCCGGCAGCGTCGTGATTCACGCTGCCGCGGAATACCACCTTGTCGATGGTCGGCAGCCGCAACGACCAAGGGCGGCCGAGGGCCGCAGGCGCTGAAGCCGCTTGCGCCGTTGGATCGGCAGTCTCCGCAGGCGGTGGCGCAGCAGCGGTCTGCGCGATGGCCGAGGCGGCAGCTCCCGCAACGATCAGCGCAAATGCGCGCGCCGCGAGCACTTGGCGTCTCGTCACAGCTTGAACGGCTTCAGTACTTCGTCCTTGCCGAGTTCGATCGCCTGAAAGTAGGCGTTCGTCAGCCCTGGGAACTTCGGCGGCTCATCCCAAGCGCCGTCCGAGCTACGCAGCACCGTGAGCGGCTGATACCACTCGAGCGTATTCGTCTTCAGGTCAACGAGCGAACCCGAGCCGCGCAGCACACCCTTGGGATCGCCGGTCGGCACGTAGGCCGAATAGGTGCGTTCGAAACCAAGCTGCGCCACGTCGATCACCAGGATCTTGTCGATGCTGTACTTCTTGGCAAGCGATGAAAAATCCTTGCGCGCCAGATTCGGCCCTTTTGCGGAGCTGTCGGGCAACGCATCGAGCTTGATCGCTTCGGAGATCACCACTGCCTCGCCGCCGCGTTTGCGAATGAGCTCTGCAACCGTGTCTTTCAGCGTCGACAGGTCCTCATACGGCAGAGTCTTGGCGTACGCGGTCAACGATGAATTCGCGACCGACGCGGCCGCGAGGCACAAAAGGCAGCTGGCACCTGGCAAGTAGGTGTCCACCTTGGGAAGAGGCGTCATGGCAACACCGACGCGCGAATTCTTGGCGCTGACGGACGATGCCTGCAACGGCACTGGAGGCTGTATCGGCGTCGCACACCCACCCAGCAACAACGACACAACGGCGGCGGCCGCCGCTAGACCCGCTCGATCGAACATGTTGGACCCCTCGAAGACGGCACATGCTCAACTCGGCCGGCCTGTCGCAGGCGCAACGGTATCAGAATGTTTATCGAGCGCAAGTGGTGCCAGACCGCGTGTTGCGAGTAGTCCGCGGACGCCCAGCAATCGTCGGAGCTACAGGACCACGCGCAACACGCGCGTCGCCTTGACCATCAGGTCCTGCTTCCTGCCCTTGCGCGCGCGCTTGCCGACGTACTCGGCGAGCGGGCCGTTCTTCAGGACCTCGTCCTTGGGCTTGCCGCCGCGGCCGGTGCCGAGGACCTGCAACACCTGATCGAACGCGGCGACGCTGACCAGCGCGTCCTTCGGGTCCAGGTCGATCAAGGTCAACCCGCGGCCGCCGTTGGGCTGCAGCTTCAGCTCGTCGAGCGCGAACACGAGCAGGCGGCCGTTCAGCGACAGGCACGCGACCTGGGCCGCGCCGTCGGCCAGGCTGGGCGGCAGCGGCTTCTCTTCGGCCTCCAGGCTCAGGAACGATTTGCCGCCGCGCTGCCGCGACAGCAGATCGCCGGCGCGCGCCAGCAGCCCGAAGCCGCCGGTGTTCGCCAGCAGCAGCGTCTGCTGCGCGTTGCCGGCGAAGTAGTGCGCGGGCTGCGTGCCGCTTTCCAGATCGATCAGGCTCGTGATGGGCTGGCCGTCGCCGCGCCCGCCGGGGAGCTGGCTCGCCGGCGTCGAATAGACGCGGCCGTTGCTGCCGAACACGAGCAGCGCATCGACGCTGCGGCACTGGAACGTGCCGTACAGGCCATCGCCGGCCTTGAAGGCGAGCGTGCCCGCCTCGACCTCGTGCCCTTTCAGTGCGCGCACCCAGCCCTTCAGGCTGACGACGACCGTCACCGGCTCGTCGACGATCTTCACCTCGGCGACGGCTCGCTTCTCGGCCTGGATCAGCGTGCGGCGGTCGTCGCCGAACTGCTTCGCGTCGGCCTCGATCTCCTTGACGAGCGTGCGCTTCAGCGAGGCCGGGCTGCCCAGGATGTCCTCGAGCTTGCCCTGCTCGACACGCAAGTCCTTCAGCTCCTGCTCGATCTTGATCGCTTCGAGGCGCGCGAGCTGGCGCAAGCGGATCTCGAGGATGTCCTCGGCCTGCCGGTCGCTGAGCTTGAAGCGCGTGATCAACGCCGGCTTCGGCTCGTCCGAGTTGCGGATCAGGTGGATCACCTCGTCGATGTTCAGCAGCACGAGCTGCCGGCCTTCGAGCACGTGGATGCGGTCCAGCACCTTCGTCAGGCGATGCTGCGTGCGCCGCTGCACCGTCTGCGTGCGGAACGCAATCCATTCGCCCAGGATCTGGCGCAGGCTCTTCTGCGTCGGCCGGCCGTCGGCGCCGACCATCGTCAGGTTGATCGGCGCCGAGGTCTCGAGCGAGGTGTGCGCGAGCAGCGTCGTGATCAGCTCCTGCTGTTCGACCGTGCGCGTCTTCGGCTCGAACACGAGGCGCACCGGTGCGTCCTTGCTCGACTCGTCGCGCACCGCATCGAGCACCGCGAGCACGCTGGCCTTCAGCTGCGTCTGCTCGCTCGAGAGCGTCTTCTTGCCGGCCTTGACCTTGGGGTTGGTCAGCTCCTCGATCTCCTCGAGCACCTTCTGGGTGCTGGTGCCGGGCGGCAGCTCGTCGACGACCAGTTGCCACTGGCCGCGCGCCAGGTCTTCGATCTTCCAGCGCGCCCGCACCTTGAGGCTGCCGCGGCCGCTCGCATACGCGGCGCGGATGTCGGACGCTTCGCTGATGATCTGCCCGCCGCCCGGGTAGTCGGGGCCGGGGATCAGCCCGGCGAGCTCGTCGTCGGACAGCTTGTCGTGGCGGATCAGCGCGACCGCCGCGGCCGCGACCTCGCGCAGGTTGTGGCTGGGCACCTCGGTCGCGAGGCCCACCGCGATGCCGCTCGCGCCGTTCAGCAGCACGAACGGCAGGCGCGCCGGCAACTGCCTGGGCTCTTCGGTCGAGCCGTCGTAGTTCGCGATGAAGTCGACCGTGCCTTCGTCGATCTCGTCGAGCAACAGGCGCGTGATCGGCGCGAGCCGGGCTTCGGTGTAGCGCATCGCGGCCGCGCCGTCGCCGTCGCGCGAGCCGAAGTTGCCCTGGCCGTCGATCAGCGGGTAGCGCTGCGAGAAGTCCTGCGCCATGCGCACCAGCGCGTCGTAGGCCGCGGTGTCGCCGTGCGGATGGAACTTGCCGAGCACATCGCCGACCACGCGCGCGCTCTTCACCGCCTTCGGCCCGGCCGCGGTCGTGAACGCGAGGCCCATGCGCTCCATCGCGTACAGGATGCGGCGCTGCACCGGCTTCTGGCCGTCGCAGACATCGGGCAGCGCGCGGCCCTTGACCACGGACAGCGCGTATTCGAGGTAGGCACGCTCGGCGTACTGGGCCAGCGCAACGGCATCGCCGCCGTCGTTGCCGCCGGGCGGCTGCGTGAAAAGATCGGGCTCTGAAGTCATTCGTGTTTCAGTGGAACAGATTGCGTGCCGTTTGACCGGCTGCAGTACATCTCAATCGCCGGCGCAGCGCGCAGCGTGCTCGCTCTCCAGCATGGACATCACGATCAGCGAGTCGTAGCCCGAGGCGGTGCGCACGCTCTCGCGCAAGCGCCCTTCCTCGACGAACCCTTCGCGGCGGTACAGCGCCTGGGCGCGCACGTTGCTGGCCTTCACGTCCAGCCAGAAGCGGTGCGCGCCGAAATCGCGGAACGCCATGCGCGCCAGCCGCCGGATGCAGATGCGGCCGATGCCGCGGCCGTGCGCATCGGGCCGCAGCACCATGCGCTTGAGCTCGACCGAGCGGTTCGGGTTGCGGCAGCCCTGCAGGATCGCGAAGCCGACCGACTCGTACGCGTCGCCCGCTTCGACGATGAAGTGGCGCGAGTCCGGAAAGCGGATCGCGCCCTCGTGCAGCGTGCGCTCCCACGGCGTGATGAACGGCCGGTTCAGCGCGTCCTGCTCGACCGAGAGCACGAAGTCGAGGTCCGAGCTCATCGTCGGCCGCAGCCGGACCTTGATCGTTTCGGTCACGCCCATCCCGCGTCAGACATCGACTTCGACATCGTCACCATGCAGCTCCATCAGCTCGCGGCGCGCCTGCGCTTCGCCCTTGCCCATCAGCCGCGTCAGCGACGTGACGGTCTCGGTGAAGCCCAGCGCGCCGTAGCCGATCTGCAGCAGCCGGCGCGTATCGGGGTTCAGCGTGGTCTCCCAGAGCTGCTCGGCGTTCATCTCGCCCAGGCCCTTGAAGCGGCCGATGCTCCAGCCGTTCTCGCGCACGCCTTCCTTGCGCAGCTTGTCCAGCGTGGCCTCGAGCTCGGCGTCGTCGAGCGCGTAGATCTTCGCCGCCGGCTTCTTGCCGCGCGCCGGCGCGTCGACGCGGTACAGCGGCGGCTTCGCAATGTGGATGTGACCGGCTGCTATCAGCTTCGGGAAGTGGCGGAAGAACAGGGTCAGCAGCAGCACCTGGATGTGCGAGCCGTCGACGTCCGCATCGGAGAGGATGCAGATCTTGCCGTAGCGCAGACCGGAGAGGTCGGGGCTGTCGTTCGCACCGTGCGGGTCGACGCCGATCGCGACCGCGATGTCGTGGATCTCGTTGTTCGCGAACAGCCGGTCGCGCTCGACCTCCCACGCGTTGAGCACCTTGCCGCGCAGCGGCAGCACCGCCTGGGTCTCCTTGTTGCGGCCCATCTTCGCGCTGCCGCCGGCCGAATCGCCTTCGACCAGGAACAGCTCGTTGAGCGCGAGGTCGCGGCTCTCGCAATCGGTCAGCTTGCCCGGCAGCACCGCGACGCCCGAGCCCTTGCGCTTCTCGACCTTCTGCGAGGCGCGCTGGCGCGTCTGCGCCTGCTGGATCACCAGCTCGGCGAGCTTCTTGCCGTGGTCGACATGCTGGCTCAGCCACAGCTCCAGCGACGGCTTCACGTAGGTCGAGACCAGCCGAAGCGCATCGCGCGAGTTCAGCCGCTCCTTGATCTGACCCTGGAACTGGGGATCCAGCACCTTGGCCGAGAGCACGAAGCTGGCGCGCGAGAACACGTCCTCCGGCATCAGCTTGACGCCCTTGGGCAGCAGGCTGTGCAGCTCGATGAAGCCCTTGACCGCGCCGAACAGCCCGTCCTTCAGCCCGGACTCGTGCGTGCCGCCGGCGACCGTCGGGATCAGGTTCACGTAGCTCTCGCGCACCGGCGAGCCGTCCTCGGTGAATGCGACGCACCAGGCCGCGCCCTCGCCCTCGGCGAAGTTCTCGGTCTCGCCGCGGTCGGCGTAGTGCTCGCCCTCGAACAGCGGGATCACCGGATCGGTCGGCAGCGTCTGCATCAGGTAGTCGCGCAGGCCCCCCTGGTACAGCCAAGTCTGCTTCTCGGCTTCGGGGCGGCCGCTCTTCTCGATGGTCAGCGTGACCGTCACGCCGGGCATCAGCACCGCCTTGCTGCGCAGCAGGTGCGTCAGCTCGGCGCGCGGGAACTCGATGCTCTCGAAATACTTCGCGTCGGGCCAGGCGCGCACGGTCGTGCCCGAACGCCGGTCACGGCGTTCATTCCCGATGTCGTGGCGGTCCGGCCCGCCGGCCTTGCGGGTCTTGAGCTTCTCGACCACGTCTCCGTGCGCGAACGCGAGGTTCGCGACCTGCCCCTCGCGCCACACGCTCACCTCGAGCCGCTTGCTCAGCGCATTGGTCACGCTGACGCCGACGCCGTGCAGGCCGCCCGAGAAGCTGTATGCGCCGCCGGCGCCCTTGTCGAACTTGCCGCCGGCGTGCAGCCGCGTGTAGACGATCTCGACGACCGGCACCTGCTCCTCGGGGTGCAGCCCGAACGGGATGCCGCGGCCGTCATCCTCGACGCTGACCGAGCCGTCGGCGTGCAGGGTCACGTCGATGCGCTTGCCGAAGCCGGCGAGCGCCTCGTCGGCCGCGTTGTCGATCACCTCCTGGATGATGTGCAGCGGGTTGTCGGTGCGCGTGTACATGCCCGGCCGCTGCTTGACGGGCTCCAGGCCCTTGAGCACGCGGATCGAGGCTTCGCCGTAGGCG
>DATEFR010000620.1:0-3167 GCA_035280545.1 Burkholderiaceae bacterium
TCGGCAGCGACAGCGACAGCGAACGAAGTTTGTCCGACAGGAGCCATGAGCTCGCATAGGTCAGCGCGCTGGTGCCCCGCTCGACTGTCCAATGGCCGACGAGCTCGCCGTTCATCCAGACGCCGAGCGTCGAACTCACCAGGAGCCTTTCTTCGGAGGGATGTGGAGGCTGGTGGGGGTCTTGGCGCGTGTCTTGCGGGAGGCGGGCGTTGTGGTCTTCCGGGCCGTCGCCGGCCGTGCGCCGACCGTCGATGCGGCTTCGTCGCGCAGGTCTCTGAGGATGAGCGTGGCGCCGAGTGCCGACAGCAGCTTGATCAGTTGATCGACGCTCACCAGCCCGGGTTTGGCCTCGATCTCCGCGATGCGGACTTGGCCGATGCCCAGCCGCTGGCCCAGCTGGGCCTGGGTGAGCCCTTGCTGTTTGCGCAGGGCGCGCAGGTGTGCTCGCAGTGGGTCTGCGAGCCGGAGCGGGTAGTCCATGATCGCGATGCCGGCAGTGCGGAAATATCGGTTCTGGCCGATGAATGCAATATATCGCTCAAAGGCGATTTCTGCAAGACATCGGCCCAAGCCGATGGACTGTGCCTCGACGAGACGGCCCGGGAAACCTCGGAGCGCTGCCTCGCCCTGCGCCGCTAGCATGGCGCGGCGCCGATCGACGGCGTGCCATTCGAGGAGCAGGCGGGATGCAATCCGATCGCTGCACACGTCGCACCTGGCTCGCCGCCGCGGCGGCGGCCGGCGCATTCCCGGGCACGCTGTTCGCGCAGACCGGCAGCAGCTACCCAAGCCGACCGATCGAGCTGATCGTGCCGGCCGGTGCCGGCGGCGGTACCGACGTGGTGGCCCGGGCGTTCGCCGAAGCGGCCAAGAAGCACCTGCCGCAGCCCATCACCGTGATCAACCGGCCCGGCGCGTCCGGCATGATCGGCCACGGCGAGATGATCAACGCCAATCCCGATGGCTACAAGCTCGCGATCGTGTTCGCCGAGATCGTGATCGTGCCGCATCTCGGGTTGAGCAAACTGTCGTACGAAGACTTCACGCCGATCGCGCGACTCAACGCCGACCCCGCGGCGATCACCGTGCGGGCCGACGCGCCGTGGAACACGATCGAGGATTTCCTCGCGGCGAGTCGCGCCAAGCCCGGCGAGCTGCGCATGGGCAACTCCGGCAACGGCTCGATCTGGCACCTCGCGCACGCCGCGCTCGAGGACAAGGTCGGCGTCAAGTACAACCCCATCCCGTTCGGCGGTGCGGCGCCCGCGGTGCTCGCGCTGCTGGGCGGTCATGTGGATGCGGTGGCGGTCAGCCCCGGCGAGGTCGCGACGCATGTGGCCGGCGGCAAGCTGAAGACGCTCGCCGTGATGGCCGATCGCCGCGTCAAGGGCTTCGACAACGCGCCCACCTTGAAGGAGCGCGGCATCGATCTGGCGATCGGCACCTGGCGCGGCCTCGCGGCGCCGAAGGCGACGCCGGCCGACGTGATCGCGATCCTCACCGAGGCCACGCGCAAGTCCGCCGACGAGGCAGTGCTGAAGGAGGCGCTCGATCGCCTCAGCATGGGCTACGCGTATGCCGACGCACAGACGTTCCGCGCGAACATGAAGCGCGACAACGATCTGTTCAAACAGCTGGTCACCAAGCTCGGGATCAAGGCCTGATCCTGCATCGCGCAGTTCAGGTGCTCGGGCCGGTGGTGTCAGACGGGGATCGGGCTGCGCTCGGCGAACTGGCCGTTCCAGTACGGGTAGTACGGGTAAGGCGGCATCACCGCGCTCGCCGTGTCGAGCTGCGCGATCTGCTCGCGCGTCAGCGACCAGCCGAGCGCGCCCAGATTGTGCGTGAGCTGTGCCTCGTCGCGCGCCCCGATCAGCACGCTCGCGACCGTGGGGCGCTGCAGCAGCCAGTTGATCGCGATCTGCGGAACGCTCTTGCCGGTCTGCAAGGCGATTTCGTCGAGCGTGTCGACCACGCGGTACAGCCGCTCGTTGTCCACCGGCGGGGCATGGCCGGCGGTTTCGTGCAGCCGGCTCGTGGCCGGCAACGGCTGGCCGCGGCGGACCTTGCCGGTCAGGCGCCCCCAACCCAGCGGACTCCAGACGATGGCGCCGACGCCTTGATCCAGCCCCAGCGGCATCAGCTCCCATTCGTAGTCGCGGCCGATCAGCGAGTAGTAGGTCTGGTTCGCGATGTAGCGCGGCAGCCCGAGACGATCGGCCGCGGCGAGCGACTTCATCAACTGCCAGCCGGAGAAGTTCGAGACGCCGACGTACCGCACCTTGCCGGCGCGCACCAGGTCGGCCAGCGTCGCGAGGACCTGCTCGACCGGCGTCATCGCGTCGAAGGCGTGCAGTTGCAGGATGTCGATGTAGTCCGTGCCCAGGCGTTTCAGCGCCGCGTCGGTCGCGGCTATCAGGTGATGACGCGACGTGCCGACGTCGTTCGGGCCGTCGCCGCTGCGCAGCGCCAGCTTGGTCGAGATGATCGCGCGGTCGCGCCGGCCTTGCAGCGCGGCACCGAGGATGGTTTCGGATTCGCCGTTCGAGTAGACGTCGGCGCTGTCGAACAGCGTGACGCCCGCGTCCAGGCAGATGTCGACGATGCGGCGCGCGGCGGCGAGACCGGTGTCGCCCCAGGCGCTGAACAGCGGGCCGCGGCCGCCGAACGTGCCGGCGCCGAAGCCGAGCACCGGCACCTTGAAGCCCGAGCGGCCGAGAAAGCGGTGTTCCATGACGAGTGAGTTCCGGTCGTGAAGGAAGAAGAAGAGGCGAGTGGCCTCACGCGTTGGCGGGCGCGTCGCATGCGGGCGCGGGTGCGCGCGTGTCGCCGCGGTCTGCCGCGTGGCTACGCCAGGCGATCGCGAGGCCGGTGAACGTGATCGCCGCGGCCACCCAGCCGAGAGACTGCAGCCCCGGACCGTGTTCGACCGTCAGCCCGCCGGCCCATGCGCCGAGCGCGTTGCCCAGGTTGAAGGCCGCGATGTTCAGGCTGGAGGCGAGGTTCTGTCCGGCACCCGCGGCTTTCTCGAGCACGCGCAACTGCATGGGCGCGACGGTCGCGAACGCGGCGACGCCCAGCAGTGCGACGAACAGCACCGCCGACCACGCGGCCTCGACCATCCAAGGCATCGCGGCGAGCACCAGGGCCAGCGCGGCCAGCGTCGC
>DATEFR010000621.1:0-3236 GCA_035280545.1 Burkholderiaceae bacterium
TTGATTGCGCCTATGGGGCAAAGGCTTGCATCGCTGCATCGTGGCCACCTTCAAGAGCATGTCGCGTTGGTGTCGTCGAGCGTGATCTTGCCGACGACGTTGACCTGGACGATCCGGCCCTTGACTGTCGGGTTGCTTGGATCGCAGATTCGAAAGAATGCGGCAGCGGTGGCATTGATTGCCCCGCGCGAGGTGAACGTGACGTACATCCGGTCGGTGGCTGTCGTCGTCGTGTAGGTAAACGGAGCTGGAGGGGCACTGCGGGTGACGCGCGTGATCGTCGCGGTCCCGCTAAAGGCTGACGCGACGCGCAGCGTCTGCCCATCGGTGCCGGTGGCCGGATTCGCCGGCGCACCGTCTGTCACGTCCCCATCAGGGAACACATGCCAACCTTTCGCGTAGTTGTCGTTGTTGTCCGAACGCATGGTGACCGCTTGTGCGCGGCGTATCGCTTCCGCTCTGGTCAGATTGAGCGTTCCGATCAACTCGTTGGCCTCGGTGGTGATGCGGTTGCTCGCCACGAGGGTCGAAAACGAAGGCGCCGCCAACGACAGCAGGATGGCGAGCACAGTCAGGGTGACCATCAACTCGACCAGGGTGAAGCCGCGCCAGGGTTTCGGCGATTGGGGTCTGGGCATCGAATGGTTCATCGGCAACATATTCGAGCGGAGGGGGCGGGTTCAATGCGCGAGAGACTACTAGCCCTTGCCACGCGCCACAGAGGAAAACTGGGCTGGCAACCTGGGTGACATGACGAACGGTTGGGCGCCACGGACGAACGGCGAGCACTTGTTGGTATCGAGTGAAGTTCCACTTGCGCCGGTATGCTCTTGGTATCTGCAAGTAAAGACGGCTGATCGCGTCCCAGCGCGGCCAGGTCGACCATGCGACAATGACTTGGGAGGTCGTTCGCGCTGCAGTACCGCGATCCAAAGACAAGAATCGAACGAATGCCGAGTGAACCCGTTTCATCCAGCGCACACGCCAACTTGCCCGCAACGGACAAGCTGATCGAGTTCGACCACGTCACCTTCGGCTACGACCCGGCGAGCACCGTCCTCTCCGACATCTCGGCGACCTTCCAGCGCGGCAAGGTCACGGCGATCCTGGGCGGCTCGGGGTGCGGCAAGACCACGTTGCTGCGTCTGATCGGCGGTGTGTACCCGGTGCGTGCCGGCACCGTGCGCATTGCCGGCGAGGCGATCGACACGCGCAATGCCGAGCAGCTCTACAAGTTGCGCCGGCGCCTGGGGATGCTGTTCCAGTTCGGTGCGTTGTTCACCGATCTCAGCGTGTTCGAGAACGTCGCCTTCCCGCTGCGCGAGCACACCGATCTGGATGACGCGATGATTCGCGACATCGTGCTGATGAAACTCAACGCGGTCGGTCTGCGCGGTGCTGCGCCGTTGCGGATCTCGCAGATCTCGGGTGGCATGGCGCGTCGCGTCGCGCTGGCGCGCGCAATCGCGCTCGACCCCGAGTTGCTGCTCTACGACGAGCCGTTCACCGGCCTCGACCCGATCGCGATGGGCGTCACCGCGAACCTGATCCGCAAGCTGAACGATGCGACCGGTGCGACCTCGCTGGTCGTTTCGCACGATGTCCAGGAGTGCTTCGCGATCTGCGACTACGCGTACATCATGGCCGCGCCGGGCAAGGTGATCGCGCACGGCCGCCCCGAGGAGCTGAGCGCCAGCGAAGACCCGCAGGTGCGCCAGTTCATCCGTGGCGAGCCCGATGGGCCGGTGCGCTTCCACTATCCGGCGCCGCCGCTGGCGCAGGATCTGGGTCTCGGTGCGGGCGCACGCTGACGACATCAACGATGATGATCACCGACTGGATCGCCGCGCTCGGCCGCTTCGCCCTCGGCATCGTCCGTTCGCTGGGCCATCACGCTTTCTTTTTCTGGGAGCTGCTGCGCACGCTGCCGGTGTCGCTGCGGCGACCCAGCTTCGCGGTTGCGCAGGTGCATGCGCTGGGCAACCTGTCGCTGCTGGTGATTCTGTCGTCCGGGATGGCGGTGGGCTTCGTGCTCGCGCTGCAGACCTACTACGCGCTCGCGACCTATGGCGCGGCCGATTCGGTCGGGCTGGTCGTCAATCTCTCGCTGGTGCGCGAGCTGGGTCCGGTCGTCACCGCGCTGCTGTTTGCCGGCCGCGCCGGCACATCGCTGACGGCGGAGATCGGATTGATGAAAGCCGGCGAGCAGCTCGCGGCGATGGAGCTGATGGCGGTCGACCCGAAGAGTCGTGTGCTTGCGCCGCGCTTTGTCGGCGGGATCGTCGCGATGCCCATACTCGCGCTGCTGTTCTCGGCGATCGGCATCCTGGGGGCCTATGTGGTCGCGGTGCAGATGATCGGCCTGGATGCCGGCAACTTCTGGGCGATCATGGAGGCGGGTGTCGACGTGCGGCGCGACCTCGGAAACGGCATCATCAAGAGCATCGTGTTCGGCGTGATCTGCAGCTTTGTCGCGGTCTACCAGGGCTACGAGGCGAAGGCCACCCCGGAAGGCGTCGCGCGGGCGACGACGCGCACCGTCGTGATCTCGTCGTTGACGGTGCTGGTGATGGACTTCATGCTGACGGCGCTGATGTTCTCGACCCGCTGACGCCGCGGCGTGACATCGCCAAGAAAGAATCGAGCAAGAGAGACGATGATGAAATCACGACATGGACGGGCATCATGAGCCGCCGGGCCGCCCCAAGGCGAATTCCGGAGGCCGTCAGGCCGGAGGTTGCCTTATGAGCAAGCGAGGTACCGAGATTCTGGTCGGCCTGTTCGTGCTCCTGGGCATCGCTGCGCTGGTGTTCCTCTCGCTGCGGGCCGCGAACCTGAGCAGCTTCAACGGCAGCGAGACCTACACGCTGACCGCGAAGTTCGACAACATCGGCGGCCTGAAGGTGCGCTCGCCGGTGCGCAGTGCCGGGGTGACGGTCGGGCGGGTCACCTCGATCACGCTGGACCCGAAGACGTATCAAGGCGTCGCCCGGCTCGACATCAACAAGGGCGTGCAATTCCCGGCCGACACGTCGGCGCGCATCCTGACCTCGGGTCTGCTCGGCGACCAGTACGTCGGCCTCGAGGCGGGCGGTGACGAGAAGATGTTCGCACCCGGCGACACGATACGCTCGACGCAGTCGGCCGTCGTGCTGGAGAGCCTGATCAGCCAGTTCCTGTTCAACAAGGCAGCGGACGCCGGCGGGCCGAACGCCGCGCCGGCCGGCGGTTCAGCA
>DATEFR010000622.1:0-12628 GCA_035280545.1 Burkholderiaceae bacterium
CCACCAGCGGCTTGCCCAGCACCCATTCGAGGTGATGGACGTCGAGTGCCGGCCAATCCAGCCGCGAGATCGACGGCGTGGCAGCGAGGTCGGCTTCGAGTGCCCGCGAGCGAATTTCGACCCCCTGGAGCGTCGCGTCCAGCGCCGAACGGATCGGGAAGCAGACGATGGCCCGATAGGCGCCGACGACCTCGTGCGGTGGTCCGGGATGGGACAAGTCGCGATGCATGGCTTCTGTTCTCGGTCACGGTTCGGCCAGGCTGAATGCGGACCTCCGCCGACGCCGGAACTATCGTCAAGACCCGCCGCGGTCGATTGATCGATGCCTGACGAATGTCCGACGCTGTGCTGCTGCGCTCGTTCAGCGCAGCATCACGGTGGAGCGCTTCCAGCCCGGGTCCTGCCACTTGTTGAACAATGCGAGCTGAGCCGGCGCGCTCGCCTGCTTCTCGGTGTTCAACGTCGTGAGGTTCGCGACCTCGAAGCTGCGCTTGTAGCGGCCGTCGACACGGGCCTCACGGGCGAGCAGCAGCTTGTCGCTGCCCGGCACCCAGCCGGCGAATTCGACGCTCCCGAGCTCGGGGTTGCTCGCGGCCGGCGGCAGCACCGCGACGCTCCAGGCGTTGCCGCTGCTGCCGTCGCGGCGGAACACCCACAGCTCGCGCCAGCCGACCAGCGGTTGCACCGCGAGCGCGACGGCACGGCCATCGGCGCGCGTGCTGGCCGATGCCGCCCAGATCACGCCGTAGCTGCAGCGCTTCGCGAGCGGCGCGTCGGCCCCGTGGCTCGCGTCGACGAGCAACGCGCAGGTCTCGCCGGGCTGTCCCGGCGCGGTGACGATCGTCGGCCTGCTGCGCGTGATGTTGCGGCCGCTGTTCGTCGAAGCTGCGACCGTCGCAGCCGTGTCTGGGACCGGGATCGCGGCCCAGCGCACCGCGCCGACACGCAGAGCCGCATCGGTGTAGGCGGCGGCATCGCCGTCGGCCAGTTCGTTCTTGTCGATCGCCGCGAGGTCGCCGATCGCACGCTGCGCGGCTGCGGCGGCACCCACCGCATCGCCTTGACGCGACCGCTCGAACGCGATCGCGGACCAGACGCCGGCGCGGCGCAGCCGCAGGCGGTTCTTCAGTGGCGCGGCAAGCTGCTGCCATTGCGCGGTGTCCAGGCGATCCAGCACCTCGGCGCGCCAGGCGTCGAGTTGAGTGCGCGCCAGCGGACGCAGATCCGGATCCATGCAGTCGTGCCGGGTCAGCGCCAGGGCCGCGCGGGCGCGCTGCTCGGCGCTGGCGGTCAGCGCGAAGACGCGCCGGTACGCATCGCCGTCGTAACACAGCCGGATCGTGCCGTCATGCTCGAGGCTCGTGAACTGGACGCCATACGACCGCGCGACCTCGAGGTGCGCGGCCAGCGCATCGCTGCTCCTGGCGTTGACTTGCCGCACCGACGCGCGCTGCGCGAGCCGTTCGGCCATGCTCGCGAGCGCATCGAACGGCTCGGCCGTGATCGCATCGGCCGGCACGGCCCTCAGGTAGGCGGCCGCATACGCGATGCCCAGTGCCTCGGCACCGGGGGTGTCGCGAACGAAGCGCAGCACCGCGAGCAGCGACTGCGCTTCGTCGGCGGCGAGCGCGGTGCCACGCACCTGCGATGCGAGCACGTAGCCGGCGCGCTCGCGGCGATGGTCGTAGACCTGCAGATAGCCGAGCTTCTCGCCACGCACCTCGAGCACATCGCCCTGCCACAGCACCGCCTGCTGCGCGGCCCCGTCGCGCGGTGCGGCACGCAGGGCGACCTGGTCTTGCGTGACGATCGCGAGCGGAGTGAGCGTCGCGAGTGGTGGCATCGAGGCGGCCGGCGCGGCCCAGACCGGCGTCGTCAGCAGGAGCGCGGCCAGCGCCCCGGCGATCGCGGCCGTGACCGCGGTCGCGGTGGCCGCCCAGCGAGCGAAGCGGGTGCTCATCATTCGCCCTCCTTCGCATCGGTCGTGGCCGCGGTCTGCACGCCGTTGTTGTTGTTCGCGCCGCCGACCAGCCCGGCCGCGATGAACTGCCCCGAGCTGCCGGGCGGCGCGATGATGACCTGGATCTTGTCGGAAAGCTTGTCGGCCACCGTCTTCTGGATCAAGAGCGGATGCTTGCTCAGCAGCGCCCCATCGCGCGCCATCTGCTCGCTGGCGATCTTGCCGACGCGGTCCATCCGGTAGGCCTCCGCATCGGCCAGCTTCTGGCGCGAGTCGGCCTCGCCCTGGGCCTCGATGCGGCGCGCCTGCGCGCTGCCTTCGGCCGACTTGATGCGCGCGACCTTCTCGGCCTCGGCCTCGAACTGGCGCTGCTCGATCTGCTTCTGCTTGAACGGCAGCACGTGCTTCATCGCCTCTTCCTGCGCGCGCGCGGCGATCACCTGCTCGGCCGCGGCGGCGCTCGCGGCGGTCTCGCGGCGCACCTTCTCGGCCTTCGCGACGAGCTCGGTCTCGGCGACCTGCTTCTCCTTGAGCTCGAGCGTGTAGCGCATCTTCTCGGTCTGCAGCTCCTCGGCGAGCAGCGCGTCCATGCCGCGGCGATAGTCGGCAGGCAGGTCGACCTTGCCGATCTGTACGTTGCGCAGCACGATGCCGTCGGCCGCGAGCTTGGTGCGCAACTCGGTCTCGATCGCCTGCTGGATCTCGACGCGCTTGCTCGAGAAGATCTCGCGCACCGTGTAGCGCGTGAAGACCTTGTAGATCACGCCTTGCACCGCCGGTTGCACGATCTCGCCGGCCACGTCGTCGGGCAGGTTCCGCGCGATCGAGACGATGCGCGAGCCGTCCAGCGCATAACGCACCGAGAGTTCCACGCCCAGCGAGAGGCCCTCGACCGACTGGAACGGCGCCTCGCCGTCGGCGCGGCGGCCTTGCGTGGGGCGATAGACCTGGTCGCGCAGCGGGTAGCTGCGCAGCTCGTGCAGCGCCGGGATCACCATCACGCTGCCCTCGCGGAACTCGCTGGTGCCGCCGGTCAGGTTGTTGGTGCGCACACCGACGTCGCCGCGTGCGACCGTGCGGATCGGCGGGTGTGTGACGAGTGCATACGCACCGACCGCTGCGACCAGCGTCGTGACGATCACCGCACGCGAGTTCAGCAGCGTGCCGCCGGTGCGGGCGGCGCCGCCGCGCAGCGCGGATGCGCCGCGCGAGAAAGCCTCGCGTATCGAGGCGGCCAGGGTGGTGAGACGGTCGTTCATCGAGGGCTCCTGTGAGGTTGCGAGCGCGGCGGTTGTGGGTGGTGCCGTGCTCTGATGCCTGATTCTTCGAACCGAGGGCGGAGCGCGAAAGACGCGCGCGCACCGAGTTGCTTCACGCGCCCGGAAGAAAAACTCACACCGCCGACACAGGAGCCGACTCGATAATCCCCGCCATGAGCCATCACAGGGTCGCGGTGATCGAGGACGACGTGCCGACCAGCAACCAGCTGCGCGGCTGGATCGAGGCCGCGCGCCCCGGCATCGAGGTGCACCAGTGGTTCACCCGCGACGACGCCGAAGCCGCGCTCGCGCGCGAGCACTACGACGTGGTCGTGCTCGACATCGAGCTCGGCCGCGAGCGCCACGCCGGCGTCGCGATCATCAACACGATCAACAAGACCGCGACCGACAAGCAGCAGGGCACGCCGGTGCTGGTGGTCTCGGCGATGCCGGCGGCGATCTACCGCAGCATCATGAAGGCGTTGGACGCCTGGGACTACCTGCAGAAGACGACCTTCGAGGAGTCGGACTTCATCGACACCTTTCTCGAGATCCTGCGCGCCGCGAAAACCGAACGGCAAGCCTCCTTCGACAGGCTCAGGACAGGCTCCGACAAGGCGCAGGGCGAACGCGGATCGCCAGGCGCAAGCGGCGACGAGCTCTCGCTGGACCCGCTGCGCCAGAACTCGGCGCTGTGGCGCGGCCAGCGCGTCAACCTGCCGCTGACCGCCCAACGCATCCTGGCGGCCCTGCATCAACGCCGCGGCGAAGTCGTCTCGTACGAAGAGCTGTTCCAGGTGGTCAAGAGCGGGCGCAACCGCGACAACATCCGCAAGCACGTCAGCACGATCCGCGACGCGCTGCGCGAGATCGACCCGGCGTTCGACGGCATCGAGAACGTGCCGATGCGCGGCTTCCGCTGGGCGCCGGCGGCCGCCCGAACGGCTCGATGAAATTTCGCCTTCCCGGCCGTGTGCCGTTCCGGTTGCGCGTGTTCTTTCGCGGTGCGTTCGCGCTGCTGGCGCTGGCCACCCTGGCACTCGCGCTGGCCGTGCTGCAGGACGAGAAGCAGCGCAGCCACCGCCGCTATGCCGAAGGCCTGCACAAGAACCTCGCGCAGATGGCTGCACGGCTGCGCCACCCGACCGGCCAGCTGGCGTTGCTGAACCCCGAGCTCGCCGAACGCGCCCCGACGCCGCTGCACCCGCTGGTGCTGCCGTTCGCCGCGATCGACTTCGACGACCGCGTGAAGGCGCTGCAGGCGATCGAGATGGCCGGCTGCCAGGTCAACTACCCCGACGGCTCGAACTGGTGCGCCGGCGTCGGCAACAACCCGTACGCCGGCGCGTTCGTCTACCTGGTCGGCAGCGTGACCCTGGGCGAGCTGGTCTCGCATCCGACTGGCGAACTGGACCTGAGCGGCGCGCACCGCGTGCGCATCGAGCTCGCGATGCGCGGCCAGACCTTCCGCTGGATCGCACCGTTCGAAGCGCTGGACGACGCCAGCGGCAATCCAGCCGCCGGCCGGCGCGGCCGCCTGACCGGCTACATCGACGACGACCAGCCGATCGCGCCCGGCACGCGCCCGGTGCGCGATTTCCGCGGCTGGCTCTGGCAGGAAGGCCGCTGCGCCGAGGCGCGTGCCGATGCCGCGAGCTGCGTCAAGCGCACGTTCATCTCGATCCGGCTGCCGGTCGAGATCTTCCGCGACGACCTGTTCCAGAAGAAGCTGGTCTGGCCGCCGCCCGACCTCGCGCAGATGCGGCTGCGCGTCGCCGTCTACGCACCGGGCGGCGGTCGCAGCACGCCGCTGTTCGACAGCGATGCCGACGGCGCGACCTTGCCGTTTTCGCTCGCCGAGCTGCGCGCCCTGCTCGCCAGCGGCGAGAGCCTGAGCGTGCGCAAGCTGGGCCCGGGACCGTCGGCCGCCCCGGATCTGCTGAAGCTGGCCGGCGCGCCGGGCCACGACGAGCCGGTATCGCCGTGGCTCGCCCGGCTGATCCGCCAGCTGCCGGTCGATGGGCACGACGAGGACAAGCCGGTCGAGGCGCGCGAGACGATCGCGACGCCGCTGGGCCGCTACGAGCTGGTGCTGCGCGGCGACGTGCGCAGCGTCAACCGCGGCCTCGCGACGGTCGCGACGCGGCTGTCGTGGTTCGTGATCGCGATGCTGGCCGCGATCGCGTTGACCTGGCTCGCGATCGAGCTGCGCATCGTGCGCCGCATCACGCTGCTGACCAAGCGCGCCGCCAGCGTCTCGCCCGGCGTGCGCGGCCGCGATGCGCTCGCGCGCATCGAGACGCCGGCCGGGTTCCGCGACCTGCGCGGCAGCGATGAGCTGGGCGTGCTCGCGCAAGGCCTGCACGACCTGTTGCAGCGGGTCAACGACGACGTGCGGCGCGAGCAGATCCGCGCCGAGCAGGAGAAGGACATGTGGCACGCGGTGGGCCACGAGATCATGTCGCCGCTGCAGTCGCTGATGGCGCTGCACGGTTCACCCGACGATGCGAGTCACCGTTATGTCAGCCGCATGCAGCAGGCGGTGCGCGTGCTGTACGGGCACGCGTCGCCCAGCGAGGCGCTGCAATCGACCACGCTGCAGCTCGCGGCGCTGGACCTGAACGAGTTCCTCGCCAACGTCGCGCGCAACGCGCCGTACACCGGCATCGAGCACGTCGTGTTCGCATCGCCGGGCCGGCGTGTGCCGGTGCGCGCCGAGGAGTACGCACTCGAGGATGTCGTGACCCACGTGCTGCGCAACGCCCAGCGTTACCGCAGCGCGGGCTCGCCGATCCGCATCGAGCTGGCCGACACGGGTGCCGACGTGCGCGTGCACATCACGAACGACGGCCCGGCGATCCCGGAGGGTCTGATCGCGGCGATCTTCGAATACGGCGTGTCCGACCCGGGAGCGAGCGTCGGCGCCGACCGCGACGAGAACAACCCGGACCGCGGGCACCGCGGCCAGGGCCTGTTCGTCGCGAAGACCTACATGGCGAAGATGGGCGGCACGATCGTCGCGGAGAACCTGCCCGGCGAACAAGGCGTGCGCTTCACATTGAGCCTGCCGAAGGCGGCCTGACGTCCCCGGTGCGTCCTGGTCCTAGGGATACGGCAGCACGCGCAAGCGTGTTTTGATCGCGTCCATGCTCGACGACACCCAACTGAGCGCCATCATGCCGACGCTGGCCGCGGCCAAGCGCGCGCTGTACCTGCCGCACCTGAACGCGGCGATGCGCTCATGCGCCATCGGCGGCTCGATGCTGCGCAGCGCGGCGTTCGTCGCGCAGCTTGCGCATGAATCGGGCGAGCTGCGCTGGATGGAGGAGATCTGGGGGCCGACCGATGCACAGCGGCGCTACGAGCCGCCCAGCGACCTGGCGAAGCGGCTGGGCAACACCGAGCCCGGCGACGGCCTGCGCTTCAAGGGGCGCGGGCCGATCCAGATCACCGGCCGCTTCAACTACGACCAATACGGCAAGCTGCTCGCCCGCGACCTGATCGCGGAGCCGGCACTGGCCGCGACACCCGAGCTCGCGTTCGCGACCGCCGGGCTGTTCTGGCAGCGCAACGGGCTCAACGAGCTGGCCGACGCGCAGGACTTCGTCGCGATCACGAAGCGCATCAACGGCGGCACCAACGGGCTGGCCGACCGGCAGAAGTACTACGAGCGCGCCAAGGCCACGCTCGCGACCGGATTCGTCCCCGATCTCGTCGCAACCCGTTCGCGCTCGGCGCCCAGTGGGGCGTCCGAAGCGCAGAGTCCGCTCACAAGAGGTTACGAAGCCGTGTCGCGCAGCGAGCGTGCGTTGAAGGGCGCGGCCACGCGCGCCGCCCAGCGCACCGCGGAACAGGCCCACGCGCGCAGCAGGCGCCGCGTGAAGGGCTGAGCTGCGCGACTTCGTGCGCGCTTTTCGGGCCTTCGCGCCCGCGACCGGGCGCGACACTTGCAACATCGGCGTCAAGCCCGATGGGGGGCGCGAGTTCTGCGCGAGATCGACATGTCCACTGCCGTTGCATCTTCCTCGTCTGCCGCGAAACGTCTGAGTTGCGGCATCGTGATCGTCAATGCCCAACGCGAGCTGCTGCTGTGTCACGTGACCGGCCACGGCCACTGGGATCTGCCCAAGGGCGGCATCGCCAGCGACGAACGGCCGATAGACGCCGCGCTGCGTGAAACTCGCGAAGAGACCGGCCTGTTGTTCGCCCCCGCCGACCTCACCGAGCTCGGCCGCTACGCCTACAGCGAGCGCAAGGAGCTGCACCTGTTCGCGGTGCGGATGGAGCGCTTCGACGTGGCCCGGCTGTCGTGCGACAGCCATTTCGACGAACGCTGGACCGGCAAGCGCCTGCCCGAGATGGACGCGTACGGCTGGTTCGGTTTCGAGCGCGCCGGCGCGCTGTGCGCGCCCAAGCTCGCGCGGCTGCTGCGCGACGTGATCGCGCTCGAGGACGTGCTGGGCCGGCTGACCTGCGACGCCGAGCTGGTGCTGGCGCCGGTGCCCCCGGTGCCGCCGGTGCTGCCAACCACGCCGACGGCGCGCCCGCTGCTGGCATCCGTCACCGCGCTCGCCGCGTAAATCCGCGTCACGTCCCCTTGCATCGCGCCGCTGCGCGATGCGGCGTTTTTCTGCATGATGGGCGGACGCGGCTGCACGCGTGGAGGTGTGGTGATGGCGATGCCGGCAATCTCTCGCGAGCATGGCGGCGATCCGGACCCGGACAGGCGCCGGGCGCTGCTGCGAACCGTCGCGCTGGCGTCGTGTCCGTCGATGGGGTGGCTGACGGCGGGTGTCGCACAGGCCGCCGATGTCCCCGCGGCCGACGCGAAGGCGGTGCGCGCGGTGATCGAGGCTCAGCTCGCCGCACTCGCGGTCGACGACGCGAAGCGCGCGTTCTCGTATGCGACCCCGGCACTGCGTCGCCAGTTCGGCTCGCCGGAGAACTTCATCGAGATGGTGCGGGTCGGCTACCCGGTGGTCTACCGGCACGCCAGTGTCGCGTTCCTGAAACCGCAGCGGCTGGGCGGCGAGCTCGTGCAGGGCGTGCACCTCAGCGACGAGAACGGCACGCTCTGGCTCGCGCTGTACCGGCTGCAGCGTCAGAAGGACAAGAGCTGGCGCATCAGCGGCTGCCAGCTCGTGCAGGCCGAAGGCCGCGTGACCTGACGCGGGCCCCGAGCCCTAATCGAACAGGCCCGGCGCGCCGCCGAGCGGCGCGCGTTCGATCTCGAGCAGCTTGAGCTTGGTCGCCAATCCGCCGGGCGCCGAGAAGCCGCCGGCGCGGCCGCCGGCCGCCATCACGCGATGGCAGGGCACGACGATAGGGAACGGGTTCGCGCCCAGCGCCTGCCCCACCGCACGGGCCAGGCCCACGTCGCCGAGCTCGGCGGCGATCTCGCCATAGGTGCGGGTCTGGCCCGGCGGGATCGCACGGGCGATCGCGTAGACGCGGCGGTTGAACTCGGGGATGCGGCCCAGGTCGAGCGCGATCGATTGCAGATCGTCGTCGCGCGCGCCGTGCAGCAGCGCGACGATGGCATCGACCGCGGCCTGCACGTCGGGCGGCGGCGCGGTGTCGACCGCATCGCGGTGGCGCCGCAGCAGCCGGGCGCGGGTGGCCGGCGCATCGGCCTCCGGCAGGTAGACGCCGATCACCCCGTGCTCGGCCCAGACGATCGCGCAGTCGCCGATGGGCGTCTCGAACAGCGCGTACGCGGGCGAGCTCATGGGTTCATTGTGACGGCGGCCGCGTCGCCTTGCCGAACGAGGTCATTCGGCTCACGCCTGCCAGACGCCGTACCCTTGCTCGCGCAGCGCGATCGCCAGCTCGACCTCCATCTCGCGCGCCGCCTCGTACGGCATCGGGTTGTAGACCTCGTACAGCTCGGGCCGCAGCCGCAGCCCGTAGTCGCGCACGAAGCGGTTCGCCTGGATGCCGGCCTTGTGCTTGTCGAAGCGCAAATCCGGGTCCAGCCCGGTCATGCCGACGTAGACGAACGGCTTGCCCAGCACGTGGTCGGGGTTCGCGCGCCGAAAGCTGGGCTCGTTCCAGACCCGGTCGTCGAGCTGGACGACGTAGACGTGGTGATGATGGCGGCGGGCACGACGTGCGGGCATGGTTGCCTACACTACCAGCGTGACGACGACTTCCACGATGCCCGACAACGGCCTCCCCGCGGCCGAGGCGGCCGACCCGCTGGCCGAGTTCATCGCGCTGGCCGATGCGGCGCTCGCGGCGCACCCTGCCGTGCGGCTGGTGCTCGCGAAGCCGCGGCGCGACGACGACAACGACGCACCGCAGCGGGTCACGGTGCGCGCGCTGACGCTGAAGGGCGAGCCGCACTGGTCGTTCGTGTACACGCATGCGACACGCGACGTCACCAAGAACCTGCCGACGCAACCGCGCATCGCCGGCGGCAGCGAGCCGGCCCCGCTGCGCGAGCTGCGCACGCTGCTCGAATCGCGCTTCCTGCACGCGCACCTGATCGAGCCGCGCGGCGAGACCCAGCTTCTGACCAGCAAGCGCGGCAAGCGCACGCTGCTGCGCGGCAAGCTGAGCGAAGCGCCGCCGCCGGCCGCGGATGAGGCCGCCCGGCATGACCGCCTGAAGCATCGTTATGTCGCCATCGAGCGGCCGTTCCTGATCGAGCTGGGCGTCACGACGCCCGAGCACCAGCTCGTCCCGGCGATGGCGCGCAAGTGGAAGCAGATCAACAAGTTCGTCGAGGTGCTGGACCATGCGCTCGCCGCGACCGGGCTCGCCCAGCGCGAGCGCATCGAGGTGCTGGACTTCGGTGCCGGCAAGGGCTATCTGACCTTCGCGATGCACGAGCACCTGCGCCACACGCGCGGCCTGCCGGCGCGGGTGACCGGCGTCGAGCTGCGCGAGGACCTGGTGGCGCTGTGCAACGGCGTGATCGGACGGCTCGGGCTGGAAGGCCTGCACTTCGAGCACGGCGACGTCGGCAGCCACGCGGCCGAGGCGGTCGACATCATGGTCGCGCTGCATGCCTGCGACACCGCGACCGACCACGCGATCCACAAGGGCGTGCGTGCCGGCGCGGCGATCATCCTGTGCTCGCCGTGCTGCCACAAGGAGCTGCGGCCGCAGCTGCTGAGCCCGCATCCGCTGCGGCCGATCCTGAAGCACGGCGTGCACCTGGGCCAGGAAGCCGAGATGCTGACCGACTCGCTGCGCGCGCTGCTGCTCGACGCCTGCGGCTACGACACGCAGGTGTTCGAGTTCGTGTCGCTGGAGCACACGAACAAGAACAAGATGATCCTCGCGGTGAAGCGCGGCTCCGGCGCGCCGCACGAGGCCGACGCGCTGTGGCAGCAGGTGCGTGACGTCAAGGCGTTCTACGGCATCCGCGACCAGTGCCTGGAGACGCTGCTGTTGGCCGACCGTGGTGCGCGCCCCTCACCCCAGCCCTCTCCCCACGGGGGAAGGGGAGTCTAGTTCCCTCTCCCTCTGGGAGAGGGTGAGGGTGAGGGTCACGCGCAGGGCACGATCTTGAACTCGACGCGCCGATCCAGCGCGTCCACCACGTTGTCGGTGCCGCTGCCGACGATGTTCTCGCGCCAGCCCATCCCGCTGGGCTTGGTTCGCCCGTCGAGCATGCCGGATTCGGCGGTCAGGCGCTGCTTGATCGCGGTGGCGCGCTGCAGCGACAGCGCGTCGTTGGTCTGCTCCGACCCGGTGTGGCTGGTGTGGCCGACGATGTTCATGCAGGCCTTCGCGCTGCTGCTTTCCTTCGCGATCTGGCGCAACCACATCGCGTAGGGGCCGCTGATCTTCGGGTCGGGCCAGAAGTCGGTCTTGCCCGGCGCGAACAGGAACTTCACGCCGAGCTGGTTCGCGGCGATGCCGTACGCGACGACCCGGCCGAACGCCTGCTCGGCCTCGGCGCTGCGGCCCAGCTTGACGTAGTTCAGGTAGATGCCGTTGAGCACGCGCAGCTGCTCGCCGGCCGGCGTGCTCGCCGCGGCGCGGTATTGAGCGAGCGAATCGGGGTAGCGCTGCGCGTTGTACAGCGAGGTCGCGTCGCTGATCACGGTGGCGACCGCGACGCGCTCCAGGTAGTACGGGTCGCCGCGCTGGCCCGGCGGCGTCGCGCTGGTGCGCACGTAGCCGTCGATCACCTGGTCCTTCACGAGCACCGGGCTGTCGGCGTAGTAGGGCAGCGGCGTGTGGTCCAGCCCCTCGTCGCGCGCGAGCGCCGAGGCCTGTGCGACGATATTGCCGCTCTTCAGCTCGGTCAGCGCGAGGTTGATCTGCGACGTGCCGCGCGTGGTCTGCGAGCGCGTCATCGTGCCGGTCAGCAGGTATTGCGCCTTCGCGAGGTTGGTCGACTGGAACGGCAGGATCTCGATCGATTCGAACTTGCTGGTCATGCGCTCGGTGACGCGGCGTTCGAGCAGCTGGGTCGCGTTGGTCTGCTGGCCGCTGCTCGCGTCCAGCATCGGGTCGAGCACGACACCGCGCTTCGCGAGCTTGGATTCGACCTTCGCGAGGAACGCCGGCAGCTTCTGCGTCTGCCCGACCAGCCCGTCGGTGGCCTGCGCGACCGCTTCGTCGAACGGCAGCGCGTTGGTCAGCGACGTGGCCTGCGGCGCAGCGCAGCCAGTCATCAGCGCGGCGAAGCCCAGCAGGGTCAGCATCGCCATCGCAAGCCTCGCGCCCATCATCGGCGCCGTCCCCGTCTGCTTGTTCATCGGCACTCCTTGCGCAAGAACGCCGCTTCGCTCGCCGTCAGCGGTTCGAGCGAGGCTTTTTGCAGAATATCACTGCACTTTGCACGCACCGCGTCTGTATTCGTGGGGGGTGCGTTGCGTTGCGGCGCGGGGCGTGGTGCCGGTTTGGTCATCGACGGGACGGGTGTGGGCGCGGCTGGCGGCGGCGCGACCGTGGCCGCCGGTGGCGCAGCGGCAGAAGGTTCGAGCCCCGCCGGTTGCGATGCGGCGTCTGCGCTCGCGGACGGCGCTGGCGGTGGCGTCACCGGTTCGGCGCCGACCTGCGCCGGCGGTGGATTCGCGATTTCCGTGGCCGGCGCCGATGCCGGCGTTGCGGTTGTTGTTGTTGTTGTCGACGCCGGTGCGGCGACTGTCGGCGTCGGCGTCACGACCGCGGCCGGCCGCGTCCAGTACCACGCGGCGGCGACCAACGCCATCACGCCGCCCAGCACGGCGACCGCGGCAAGCGCTGTCTTGCGCGCCGGAGTCTTCGGTGCCTCGTGGCCAGTGACCGCGTTCGCCGTCGCGGTCGTCGCCACCAGCGGCACGGCGATCGGGGGTTGCGTGGGCAGGTCCGGGTCCGGCGCCGTGCGCTCATCGTGCGGCGGCGGTTCCGGATGCGTAGGCGGCTGCGTCGTCTCGATGCGCGGCTCGAGCAGCGAGCTGCCGAAGCT
>DATEFR010000623.1:0-3021 GCA_035280545.1 Burkholderiaceae bacterium
GGCCGTTCGATACCGAGAACTTCACCATCATGACCTCGCCGTTCGATGCGTAAGCCTCGATCGTCACGATGCAGGCCGGCGCTGGCCACGCCCTGAATGGGGGGCTGTTGCGCGAATGCGCCGCAGGGTGTGATGCACGCCGCGAATCGCGGCCTGGCACCGAAGGCCAGGAGAAAGAAGGGGTGGAGACGGTGCCGGCAGCGACTCACCTTCCGGACTGTTCGGCGTAGGTTTTTGGGATGTGCGCCTCGCCACCGTCGTACCGAACTCTAGATCGATGCCTGCGAGGATTCGATCCCTCACCTCAGGGATGTCGAGTGTCGAAGACGGATCGCTCGATTTCGCCGCTAGCATCGGCGCGCATTTGCGCCCTGTTGCCCCACTCGCATCGTTGTCGATGACCCGCACCCGCCGTCGCCTAGTCATCGGCGCCAGTCTTCTGTTGGCGCTCGCACTGCTCGTCTTCATCGCCTTGCAGATCGCGGTGCGGCAGCTGCGCACGCAGATCGAGGCGGCGCTCGGACCGCGTGCGAGCATAGGTGCAATCGAAGCCGGCTGGAGCGGCCTGGCCGTGATCGACCTGCGGATCAAGGCCGCCGCCGGCTGGCCGGCCGACGACGAGTTGCGGGCGCGCCGCGTGCACGTGCAGCCCGATCTGCGCAGCCTGTTCGGCGGGCCGTGGCGCATCGCGACGATCCGCGTCGAGGACGGTTATGTCTCGGCATTGCGCACGCGCGCCGGCAAGACCCGGATATTGCCGGCGTTGCTCGAGGAGGAGCCTCACCGCAGGAATGCCCCCGCGGCCGGCGAGCCGCCCGGCGCCAGGGCCATGCCGCTCGTCGAGATCGGCCGCGTCGAGCTCGATTCGACGCGGCTCGACTTCTTCGACGCATCGGTGCGCCAGCCGGCGTTGAAGCTGAGCGTCGAGCAGCTCGATGCGCAGGTCGAGCATCTGGCGCTGCCGGCGCTGGACCAGCCGATCGAGCTCCAGCTCGCCGGCATCTTCAAGGGCGTGCACCACGACGGCCGGGTTTCGATCGCCGGCCGCTACACGCCGGCGACGCACGATGCGGACCTGAAGCTGCGCTTCGGCAGCGTCGACCTGGTCGCGCTTCAGCCCTACCTGCTGAAGGTGGCCGAAACCGGCGTGCACCGCGGCACGCTGGACCTGGACATGCGCGCAACGGTGCAGCGCAACCGGTTGCGCGCGCCCGGCACGCTGGTGCTGGCCGATCTGGAGCTCGCGACCGATGGCGCGCTCGCCACGTTCGCCGGCGTGCCGCGCAAGGCCGTGCTCGCCGCGATGACCGACAAGGGCAAGCTCGAGGTCAAGTTCACGCTCGATGGGCGTCTGGACGACCCGTCGTTCTCGCTGAACGAGAACCTCGCGACCAAGATCGCGTCGGGGCTGGCCGAAAGCCTCGGGGTCAGCCTGTCCGGCGTCGTGAAAGGCTTGGGTAACGTCGTCAAGGGATTGTTCGGGCGATAGGCGCGAAGCGGCTAGCGCCGCCGCCAAAGGCCGACCTCGACGTGTAACTTTACCGGGCCCCTCCCAGCGCCGGAAAAGGGGCGGGGAATATACTTCGGCCGTCGTTTGCTCGAATTTCAGGCAGGGCGCCGGAAGCAAGATGGCACGGGGCGATCCGCAAGGGTGGCTCGAGGTAAAAGGGGTCTTACATGGGTGCCAAACTCAAGGTCGCAGGGTGGCTCGCCGTCGGCGCGGTCGCCGGGGCGCTTGCCACGATGCAGTTGCAGGCGACCGCCCGAAACGGCGTGGCCCAGCTTCCGCTCGAAGAGCTGCAGCAGATGGCCGCGGTGTTCGGGATGATCAAGACCGATTATGTCGAGCCGGTCGACGAGAAGAAGCTGATCGGCGATGCGATCACCGGCATGGTGGCCGGCCTCGATCCGCACTCGCAATACTTCGACAAGAAGACGTTCAAGGAATTCCGCGAGGCGACCACCGGCCGCTTCGTCGGCATCGGCATCGAGATGAGCATGGAAGACGGGCTCGTCAAGGTGATGACCCCGATCGAAGGCTCGCCGGCGTTCCGCGCCGGGCTCAAGAGCGGCGATCTGATCACGAAGATCGACGACACCTTCGTCAAGGGCCTGACGGTCGACCAGGCCGTCAAGCGCATGCGCGGCGAGCCCAACACCAAGGTGCTGCTGACCGTGTTCCGCAAGACCGAGAACCGCACGTTCCCGGTGACGATCACGCGCGAGGAGATCCGCGTGCAGAGCGTGCGCGGCAAGGTCGTCGAGCCGGGCTACGCGTGGCTGCGCGTTGGCCAGTTCCAGGACCGCACGGTCGACGACTTCGCGAAGAAGCTCGAGGAGATCTACAAGCAGGAGCCCAACCTGAAGGGCCTGGTGCTGGACCTGCGCAACGACCCGGGCGGCCTGCTCGAAGGCGCGGTCGCGGTCTCGGCTGCGTTCCTGCCCAGCGACGTGACCGTCGTGTCGACCAACGGCCAGATCGCCGACTCTAAGCAGACCTTCCGCGCCTCGCCGGCCGACTACCTGCGCCGCGGCGGCACCGACCCGCTGCGCAAGCTGCCCGATGCGATCAAGCGCGTGCCGCTGATCGTGCTGGTCAACGAGGGTTCGGCCTCGGCCAGCGAGATCGTCGCCGGCGCGCTGCAAGACCACAAGCGCGCGATCGTCATGGGCGCGCAGACCTTCGGCAAGGGCTCGGTGCAGACCGTGCGCCAGTTGGGCCCCGACACCGCGCTGAAGATCACCACCGCGCGCTACTACACACCCAGCGGCGCATCGATCCAGGCCAAGTGCATCGTGCCCGACCTGATGATCGACGAGACCGCCGAAGGCAACCTGTTCGCCGCGCTGCGCCCGCGCGAGGCCGACCTCGAGAAGCACCTGCAAAGCGGCCAGGGCCCCGAGCAGAAGGACGAAGCCCGCGAGAAGGCGCGCGAGGAAGCGCGCAAGAAGCTCGAGGAAGAAGTGGCGAAGAAGGCCAACACGCCGCCCAAGCCGCCGCTCGAGTACGGCTCGACCGAG
>DATEFR010000624.1:0-5224 GCA_035280545.1 Burkholderiaceae bacterium
GCCAGGTGCCGGGGCAGGCGGCGGTGTCGGGGTCGATCGAACGCAGCGGGACGTCGCCGTCCTGCACCTCGACGAGGAAGTCGCGCAACGCCGCGATGTAGCCGCTCGCGTGCGCGTTGGCCACCTCGGCAAAATCGACCAGCGGCGCCTCGCGGCGCTGCAGCGCGACGTCGACCCCGCTGGCGAGCAGGTAGTCGTCGATCGCATCGAGACGCTGCGGGCACTCCGGATGCCCGCGCCCCATGTCGTGCCCCCTGCATTCGGGGTGGCTGTAGAACGCGGTCGTCATCGTGTCCTTACGTTTTGATGCTTTTCGGTTAAGGTGCTTGGATGAACCATGAGCGCATGAACGATCAACACGCCCTGATCGCCCAGCTGAACGCGCTGATCGATCAGATTAGCACGATCATCGTCGGCAAAAGATCCCAGGTGGAGGACTGCGTCGCCTGCATGCTGGCGGGCGGCCATCTGCTGATCGAGGACGTCCCCGGTGTCGGCAAGACCACGCTGGCGCACACGCTCGCGGTCTCGCTGGGCCTGCGCTTCTCGCGCACCCAATTTACCGCGGACCTGATGCCGTCGGACTTGATCGGCGTCAGCGTTTACGAACGCAGCCAGGAAAGTTTCGTGTTCCACCCCGGCCCGGTATTCGCGCAGGTGCTGCTCGCCGACGAGATCAACCGCGCCGGGCCGAAGACCCAGAGCGCCCTGCTCGAGGCGATGGAGGAGCACCAGGTCACGGTCGAAGGCCAGACCCGCGCGCTGCCCGCGCCGTTCTTCGTGATCGCGACCCAGAACCCCACCGACCAGCTCGGCACCTACCCGCTGCCCGAATCGCAGCTCGACCGCTTCCTGATGTGCATCACGCTGGGCTATCCGGATCGCGCGAGCGAACGCGCGCTGCTGTCCGGGCAGGACCGGCGCGAGGCGATCCAGGCGTTGAAGGCGGTGATGACGCCGCCGCAGCTCGTGCAGGCGCAGAAGGTGGTGCAGCAGGTGCACGCGTCCGACGCGCTGCTCGACTACCTGCAGGCGTTGATCGCGGCGACACGCTCGGGCCGCTGGTTCGTCGAGGGCCTGAGCCCGCGCGCCGGCATCGCGGTGCTGCGCGCGGCGCGCGCCCGCGCTTTGCTCGGTCAGCGCGACTACGTGGCGCCGGACGACGTGCAGTCGGTGTTGCCGCAGACGATCGCGCACCGTCTGGTGCCAGCCGCCGGTGCGGGCCGCGGGCGCGTCGAGCAGGTGCGTGCGATGCTCGAGGCGGTGGCGCCGTGACGCCGCAACATCGTTTCGCTGCCGTGCCCGCCCCGAATTCCCGACGAATCGCGTGAACCTCTCGACCGCGATCCCGACACCCGCGAGCTTTGCCCGCGCGCGCTTCCGCGCCTGGCTGCATGCGCGGCTGCCGCGCACCGACACGCTGCTGCTGACGCAAGGCAACGTCTACATCCTGCCGACGCGCGCCGGCATCGCATTCGGCATCACGCTGGTCGTGCTGCTGCTGGGGGCGATCAACTACCAGCTCAACCTCGGTTACGTGCTGACCTTCCTGCTCGCCGGCAGCGGCGCCGTCGCGATGTACACGACGCACGCGACCTTGCGCGGTCTGACCCTGCACCTCAAACCGCTGGCGCCGGTGTTTGCCGGCGATGCGGCGATCCTCAATGTCGTGCTGACCAGCCCCGGCAGCGCGCGCTTCGGGGTCGGGCTCAAGGTCGCCGACGCCGACATCGCGACGCTGAGCTATGTCGACGTGCCGGCCGGCGGTCAGGCGACCGCGCAGATCAGCTTCGTGCCGCAGCGCCGCGGGATGAACGCGCTGCCGGCGCTGGGCATCGAGACGCGCTTTCCGCTCGGGCTGTTCCGCACCTGGGCGGTGTGGCGGCCGGCCTCGGAGCTGCTTGTCTACCCCAAGCCCGAACGCCCCGCCGCGCCGCTGCCGCAGGCGCGGCCGGTGCCCGGCGGTCCGTCGCAGCTGCGCAGCCGCGACGGCGGCGAAGTCGAGGGCGTGCGCGCGTACCGGCGCGGAGACCCGCTCAAGCTGGTCGCGTGGAAGAAGGCCGCGAAGGCGCTCGAGACCGGCGGCGAGCTGGTCAGCCGCGACACCAGCGCGTCGGCGCACCAGGAGCAGTGGCTGGACTGGCAGGCCTGCGGCCAGCTCGCGCCCGAGGACCGGCTGTCGCGCCTGGCCGCCTGGGTGCTCGCTGCCGATCGCGGCGGCCACGACTACGGGATGCGCCTGCCCGGCCAGGTGCTGGAGCCGGCCAGCGGCGAGGCGCAGCGTCGGCACTGCCTCGAAGTGCTCGCGCTGTGGCGCTGAGGCGGCACCATCGTTGACGACGGACGACGACACGTGACGCTGACGCTGTCCCCGTTCTCCCCGTGGCCCGGCTGGCGCTACCTGCCGCGCGATGCGCGCGACACCTTGTTCCTGCTCGGCGTGATCGGCTGGACCGTGCTGCCGCATGTGGCGCATCTGCCGGCCTGGTGCACGCTGCTGACGCTCGTGGTGCTGCTGTGGCGCGCGCGGCTCGCGCTGTCGAACCGGGCCCTGCCGGGGCGCTGGGTGCTGGTCGCGGTGCTGATCATCGCGGCGGGCCTGACCTTCTGGTCGTACCGGACGCTGCTCGGCAAGGAGCCCGGCGTCACGCTCGCGGTCGTGCTGATGGCGCTGAAGACACTCGAGTTGCGCGCCCGGCGCGACGCATTCGTCATCTTCTTCCTCGGCTTCTTCCTGGTGCTGACGCACTTCCTGTACTCGCAGACCCTGCTGGTCGCCGCGGCGATGCTGGTCGCGGTGTGGGGGTTGTTGACCGCGCTGGTGCTCGCGCACATGCCGGTGGGCCAACCCAGCCTGCGCATCGCCTCGCGGCTCGCGCTGCGCACCGCACTGCTGGGCGCGCCCATCATGGCGCTGCTGTTCGTGCTGTTTCCGCGCATCGGCCCGTTGTGGGGCGTGCCGCGGGACGGCATCTCGGCAACCGGCCTGTCCAACAGCATGACGCTGGGTTCGGTCGCCGAGGTCGCGGCCGACGACAGCGTTGCGCTGCGCGTGCGTTTCTTCGGCGGCACGGTGCCGGGGCCCGAGTCCATGTACTTTCGCGGCCCGGTGCTGTCGCGTTTCGATGGCACGGCGTGGCACATCGCGGCGCCCGGCTTTGACTTCGCCAACCCCCGAGCCACGGCGCGAAGCAGCGACAACCTGCGCGGCCGCGGCACGCCGGTGCGCTATGAGATGACGCTGGAGCCGCTGCGCCTGGCGACCGTCCCGCTGCTCGAAGCGGCGGCCAGCGCGCCCGGCATCGAGGGTTACCGCATCGTCGCGCGCGACGAGCTGCAATGGGTCGCCGACCGGCCCTTGCTGGAACGCGTGCGCTTCAGCGCCGAGGCGTACACCAGCTTCTCGTACGGGCCGACGCAGCGCACGCTTGGGCTGGCCGACCAGCTCGAGCTGCCGAACGGCTACAACCCGCGCACGCTCGAATGGGCCGCGGCACTGCGGCGCGACCCGCGCTATGCAAGCGCCGATGCGCGCACCCTTGCGCAGGCGCTGTTCCAGCACATCCGCACCGGCGGCTACAGCTACACGCTCGCCGCCGGCGAATACGGCCGCGACGCGATCGACGAGTTCTGGCTGGACCGCAAGACCGGCTTCTGCGAGCACTACGCGGCGGCGTTCGTCGTCGTGATGCGCGCGCTGGGCGTGCCGGCACGCGTCGTGACCGGCTATCAAGGCACGGACCCGCTCCCGGTCGACGACTACTACATCGTGCGGCAGAGCTCGGCGCATGCCTGGGCCGAGTACTGGCAGCCCGGCATCGGATGGATACGCGCCGATCCGACCGCCGCGGTCGCGCCCGAGCGCATCAGCCGCACGCGCCGGCTGGCGCCGCCGCGGGGGCTGGTGGCCGGCACGCTGGGCAACCTCAGCCCGGAGCTGCTCGCGCAGTTTCGCGAAGGCTGGGAGATGGTCAACAACCGCTGGAACCAGTGGGTGCTGAACTACTCGCGCGGCCAGCAGCTCGATCTGCTGAAGACCCTGGGCGTGCAGTCGCCGAGCTGGGAAGACCTGGCGCTGCTGCTGATCGGGGCGCTCAGCGCACTGGCGCTGGGCGGCGCCGCGTGGGCCTGGTGGGACCGGCATCGCGTCGACCCGTGGACACGCCAGATGGAGCGGCTGCGCGAGGCGCTGCGCGGCCTCGGCATCGCCACCGCGGTGCGCGACACGCCGCGCGCATTGGCCACGCGCCTGCGCGAACGCTACGGCGCGAACGCCGAAGCCCTGGCCGCACTGCTCGACACGCTGGAGCGGCAGCGCTACAGCCGCGCGAGCGCCGCGCGGCCCGATGGCGCGCTGACCCGGCGCTTCGTCGGCCTCGCGCGGCGGCTGCGCACGGCGGCTGCCGGATAATCCGGGGCCGATGCCGCGCCGCGATCCGATCTCCGTCTCTTCTACTCCGCACCGCACTGCATGGCCGGCGATCTCGCCGACGGCCGTGCTGGTGGCCCTTGCGCTGTGCCTCACGGCGATCTCCGCGCCTGCCGCCGCCAAGAAAAAGCACAAGACGGCCGCGAAAGCGCCCGCCGGCGTGCTCGACGACAACACGCCCGATCTCGTCACCTATGGCCAGCGCGACGACGTGATGCGCTTCGCGGCCGACATCGCGACGCGCCGCGGTCTCGACATCGACTGGGTCGCCGCGGCGCTGCAGCAGGCGCGCTACGTCCCCACCGTGGCGCGGCTCATCATGCCGCCGCCGGTGGGCACCGCCAAGAATTGGGCCGTGTACCGCAGCCGCTTCATCGAACCGATCCGGATCCGCGCCGGCGTTGCGTTCTGGCGCGCGAACCAGCGCTGGCTCGCACTCGCCGAGGAGCGCTACGGCGTGCCGCCGGAGATCGTCGTCGGCGTGATCGGCGTGGAGACGATCTACGCGCAGCAGATGGGCGGCTTCCGCATCATCGACGCACTGGCGACGCTGAGCTTCGACTTCCCCAGCGGCCGCAAGGACCGCAGCGAGTTCTTTCGCGCCGAGCTCGAAGAGTTCTTCGTGATGTGCAAGAGCGAAGGGCTGGACCCCACCGCGACCAAGGGCAGCTATGCCGGCGCGATGGGCATGCCGCAGTTCATGCCGTCCAGCTTCAACAAGTACGCGGTCGACCTCGACGGCGACGGCCGCGTGGACCTCGCGCGCAGCGCCGCCGATGCGATCGGCAGCGTCGC
>DATEFR010000625.1:0-4109 GCA_035280545.1 Burkholderiaceae bacterium
CGATGTTCGGCGAACCGGCGAGTGACGCGGCGAGGCGCCAGCGCATCGCGCTGATCGGCTTGCGCGGCGCCGGCAAGAGCTCGCTCGGGCGTGCGCTCGCCGAGCGGCTGCGCGTGCCGTTCGTCGAGCTGAACCGGCGCATCGAAGCACTGGCCGGCTGCACGCTGTCGGAGATCCACTCGCTGTACGGCCCGGCCGCGTACCGCCGCTACGAGCGGCGTGCGCTCGAGGAGGCCATCCAGGGCCATGCCCGCGCGGTGCTTGCGACGCCCGGCGGCATCGTCTCCGACCCCGGCGCGTTCAACCTGCTGCTCGCCCACTGCCGCACCGTGTGGCTGCAGGCGACGGCCGAGGAGCACATGGGCCGCGTGCTCGCGCAGGGCGACACCCGGCCGATGGCCGGCAACCGCGGCAACGCCGAGGCGATGAACGACCTGCGGCGGATTCTGGAGAGCCGCGCGGCGTTCTATTCGAAGGCCGATGCGGTGTTCGACACCAGCGGCAAGAGCTTCGACCAGGCGCTGGACGGGCTGACCCGGATGCTCGTCGACGACTCGGGTTGACCCTGCTTGCGGCGCGCAAGGCTGTGCAGTATATTGCATGTCTGTTGATGCAACATAGTTCAGCGAGGCTCCCATGACCCCTGTCGCTTCCGCCGCACCCGTCGACTACCGGACCGACCCCTCCCGCTACAAGCACTGGACGCTGCAGTTCGAAGGCCCGGTCGCGACGCTGGTGATGGCGATCGACGAGGACGGCGGCCTGCGCGAGGGCTACAAGCTCAAGCTGAACAGCTACGACCTCGGCGTCGACATCGAACTGCACGATGCGATCCAGCGCATCCGCTTCGAGCACCCCGAGGTGCGCACGGTCGTGGTCACCAGCGGCCGCGACCGCGTGTTCTGCTCGGGCGCGAACATCTTCATGCTGGGCAAGAGCTCGCATGCCTGGAAGGTCAACTTCTGCAAGTTCACGAACGAGACGCGCAACGGCCTCGAGGATTCCAGCCGTCACTCGGGCCTGAAGTTCCTCGCCGCGGTCAACGGCGCGTGCGCCGGTGGCGGGTATGAGCTGGCCGCGGCCTGCGACGAGATCATCCTGGTCGACGACCGATCGTCGGCGGTCAGCCTGCCCGAGGTGCCGCTGCTGGGCGTGCTGCCGGGTACCGGCGGCCTGACCCGCCTGACCGACAAGCGCAAGGTGCGCCACGACCACGCGGACATCTTCTGCACGACCAGCGAAGGCATCCGCGGCAAGAAGGCCAAGGAGTGGAAGCTGGTCGACGAGGTCGTCAAGACACAGGGTTTCGCGCAGCGCGTGCAGGAGCGTGCGCGCGAGCTCGCCGCGGCGAGCGACCGGCCGGCCGATGCGAAGGGCGTCGCGCTGACCCCGCTGGCGCGCACGCTGGCCGGTGACACGCTGGGCTACGCGCACGTCGCGGTCGAGATCGACCGCCCGCTGCGCACCGCGACGATCACGGTGCGCGCGCCGCGCGGCGCGCAGCCCGCCGACATCGCCGCGATCGAAGCGGCCGGCGCGTCGTGGTACCCGCTGCAGATGGCGCGCGAGCTCGAGGATGCGATCCTGCACCTGCGCACCAACGAGACCGAGATCGGCACCTGGGTGCTGAAGACCGAAGGCCAAGTGGCCGACGTGCTGGCGATGGACGCGACCCTGGCCGCGCACCAGTCGCACTGGTTGGTGCGCGAAACCATCGGCCTGCTGCGCCGCACGCTCGCGCGGCTGGACGTCAGCTCGCGCACGTTGTTCGCGTTGATCGAGCGCGGCTCGTGCTTCGCCGGCACCCTGCTCGAGCTCGCGCTCGCCGCCGACCGCAGCTACATGCTCGCGCTGCCCGACGAACCTGACGCGGCGCCGAAGATCGCGGTCTCGGCGCTGAACTTCGGCACCTACCCGATGGTCAGCCACGAGACGCGGCTGCAGCGCCGCTTCTACGGCGATGCCACGCAGCTCGACGCGGTGCGCGCGACGAACGGCGCGCCGCAGGATGCCGACGCCGCGTACGCGCTGGGGCTGGTCACCGCCGCGCCCGACGACATCGACTGGGCCGACGAGATCCGCATCGCACTCGAGGAGCGCGCGAGCCTCTCGCCCGATGCGCTGACCGGCATGGAAGCGAACCTGCGCTTCGCCGGCGCCGAGACGATGGAGACGCGCGTCTTCGGCCGGCTCTCGGCGTGGCAGAACTGGATCTTCATCCGCCCGAACGCGGTCGGCGAGGGCGGTGCGCTGAAGGTCTACGGCAGCGGCACGAAGCCGCAGTTCGATCGCAACCGTGTCTGATCCCGAAACCTGACAGGACTCGCATGAGCAGCATCGACTACACGAGCAAGATCCCGAACAACGTCAACCTGGACGAAGACCGCACGCTGCAGCGCGCGCTCGAGCACTGGCTGCCGAACTACCTGGACTGGTGGGGCGACATGGGCCCGTCCGGCTCGCAGAACTTCGACGTCTACCTGCGCACCGCGGTCAGCACCACGCCCGACGGCTGGGCCCACTTCGGCCACGTGAAGATGCCCGACTACCGCTGGGGCATCTTCCTCGCGGCGCCGGAGGCCGATCGGCGGATCAACTTCGGCGAGCACAAGGGCCAGCCCGCCTGGCAGGACGTGCCCGGCGAGCACCGCGCGAACCTGCGCCGCATCATCGTCACGCAGGGCGACACCGAGCCGGCCTCGGTCGAGCAGCAGCGCCACCTGGGTCTGACCTGCCCGAGCCAGTACGACCTGCGCAACCTGTTCCAGGTCAATGTCGAGGAAGGCCGGCACCTGTGGGCGATGGTCTACCTGCTGCACAAGTACTTCGGCCGCGACGGCCGCGAGGAAGCCGAGGCCTTGCTCGAGCGCCGTTCGGGCGATGCCGACAATCCGCGCATCCTCGGCGCCTTCAACGAAGCGACGCCCGATTGGCTGGCGTTCTTCATGTTCACCTACTTCACCGACCGCGACGGCAAGTTCCAGCTCAACGCGCTGGCCGAGTCCGGCTTCGACCCGCTCGCGCGCACGACCAAGTTCATGCTGACCGAAGAGGCGCATCACATGTTCGTCGGCGAGAGCGGTGTCTCGCGGGTGATCCAGCGCACCTGCGAGGTGATGAAGGCCACCGGCATCGAAGACCCGGCCGAGCTGCGCAAGCAAGGCGTGATCGACCTGCCGACCTTGCAGCGCTACCTGAACTTCCACTACAGCGTGACGATCGACCTGTTCGGCGCGGACCAGTCCAGCAATGCGGCGATCTTCTACAGCTCCGGGCTGAAGGGCCGCTACGAAGAGACCAGGCGCGACGACGACCACTTGCTCAAAGGCGCCGGCTACCGCATCCTCGACGTCAAGGACGGCGCGCTGGTCGAGCGCGAGGTGCCGATGCTCAACGCGCTGAACGAGGTGCTGCGCGACGACTTCATCAAGGACTCGGCCGGCGGCGTTTCTCGCTGGAACAAGGTGATCGAGAAGGCCGGCCTGGGCTTCCGCCTGACCCTGCCGCACAAGGCGTTCAACCGGCACATCGGCACGTTTGCCGGGCTGCGCGTCAGCCCGGAGGGCCAGGTGCTCAGCGAAGCGCAGTGGGCCGCGAACGTCGACCAGTGGCTGGCGACCGAGAGCGACCGGGCGTACGTCGCGTCGCTGATGGGCCGCGTCGTCGAGACCGGCAAGTTCGCGAACTGGATCGCGCCGCCGATGATCGGCATCAACAAGCAGCCGGTGGACTTCGAGTACGTGCGCTTCAACTGAAGAAGAGAACAGGCGCATCATTCCGACATGAGCGAAGCGGCCGTCATCACCGTCGTCAAGCAGCACCTGATCGACCCCGAGGTCTGCATCCGCTGCAACACCTGCGAGGAGACCTGCCCGGTCGACGCGATCACGCACGATGGGCGCAACTACGTCGTCGACGCGGCGAAGTGCAACGCCTGCTATGCGTGCATCTCGCCGTGCCCGACCGGCAGCATCGACCACTGGCTGCCGGTCGCGAAGGCGCGGCCGTTCACGCTCGAGGAGCAGTTCTCGTGGGACGAACTGCCGAGCGAAGACGAGGCGCGGCGGCGCAGCGCCGCCGCGGCGAACGAGGCGCGCGCCGCCGCTGAG
>DATEFR010000626.1:0-10120 GCA_035280545.1 Burkholderiaceae bacterium
CACCTCCGTCAGACGGTGCCGACGATGAACGACAACGCCAGTCGCGAGCTGCGTGCGATCGCCCGCGACGCGATGCGGCAGCGCGGCCTGCAGCCGGATCTCCCGGCCGCCGCGCAACGCCAGCTCGATGGCATCGCGGGCCCTGGCATGGAGCGCGGCGAGACCATCCGCGACCTGCGCGAGCTGCTCTGGTGTTCGATCGACAACGACGACTCGCGCGACCTGGACCAGCTGTCGGTCGCGGTACCGGCGGCGGATGCCGACAACGGCAGCGGCGGCGCGACACGCGTCCTCGTGGCGATCGCCGACGTCGACTGCGTCGTGGCGCCCGATTCGGCGATCGATGCGCATGCGCGCCACAACACGACCTCGGTCTACACCGCGGCCGGTGTGTTCCCGATGCTGCCGGAGCGGCTGTCGACCGACCTGAGCTCGCTGAACGAACACGAGGAGCGGCTGGCGATCGTCGTCGACATGCAAATCGACGCCGATGGCACGGTCGCGACCCAGGGTTCGACGGTCTATCGTGCGCTGGTGCTGAACAAGGCGCAGCTCGCGTACAACGCGGTGGCCGCGTGGCTGAATGGCGAGGCGTCTGCGCCGCCCAAGGTGGCGGCGCTGGCCGGGCTGGACGAGCAGCTGCGTACGCAGGATCGGATCGCGCAGGCGCTGAAGCGCCAGCGTCATGCCCGCGGTGCGCTCAGTCTCGCAACGCCCGAAGTCCGCCCGGTGTTCAGCGAAGGCGTGCTGACCGACCTGCGGCCGGACCTTGCGAACCGCGCGAAGGACCTGATCGCCAACCTCATGATCGCCGCCAACGGCGTGACCGCGCGCTATCTCGAGCGCCGCGGCCTCCCCTCGCTGCGCCGCATGTTGCGCACGCCGGCCCGCTGGGATCGCATCGTCGCGCTGGCCGCGCAGGTCGGCGAGACCTTGACCCGCGAGCCCAGCCCCGGCGCGCTCGATGTGTTTCTCGCGAAACGCCGCGCGGCCGACCCGGCGCGCTTCGGCGATCTCTCGCTGGCGATCGTCAAGCTGCTGGGCTCCGGCGAGTACACGGTGTCGGTGCCGGGCCGGCCGGTGCCAGGCCACTTCGGCCTCGCGGTCAACGACTACACGCACTCGACGGCGCCGAACCGGCGCTACCCGGATCTCGTGACGCAACGGCTGCTGAAAGCGGCACTGGCCGATGCCGGCGTGCCGTTCGGCGAGCACGAGCTGGCCGAGCTCGCCGCGCACTGCACCGAGCAGGAAGACAACGCGCAGAAGGTCGAGCGCCAGGTGCGCAAGTCGGCGGCGGCGCTGCTGCTGGCCGAGCGCATCGGCCAGAGCTTCGAGGCGCTGGTGACCGGTGCTTCGGCCAAGGGCACCTGGGTGCGGATCACGCACCCGAACATCGAAGGCCGCGTCGTGCGCGGCTTCGAAGGGCTGGATGTCGGCGAGAAGCTGCGGGTCACGCTGGTCGGCGTCGACGCGCAGCGCGGGCACATCGACTTCGCGGCGATTCGCTGACCGCCGTGCTCTCGCGTCGAGCGCACACGCCGGGCGCTAGGTCCCCTTGAGCCGCTGCAGAAGTTGGGTCAGTGCGCGTGCCGCTCGAACACCCTGGTCTTCATAGTTGACGTTGAGCAGCGCGACGACTTCCTGCGTGCGCTCAGCCAGGTCCTCGATCGCGGTGGACAGCTCGTCGAGCTCCGCGTCCCGATACTCGTAGTTGAAACGCTCGGATGAAGCCTGCAGGCCCTTCGTGCTCCACGTGTCGACATTGCGGCCATGCAGCCGCACGACGGCCAGGCACGGGTTCGTCACTTCCCACACGCCCTGGGCATAGTTGCCCACGCCCTGCGGTCCATCGACGACGGTGTGCGCAACACCCAGCTCGCGCAGCCAAGCGAGCGTCCGCGGCGCGTTGTTCTCGCTCAGCCAGGTGGCGTTGCGGAACTCGACCGAGAGCAGCTGCCCGGCCATGCGCTGCACACATTCCTCGACATGCGCGCGCCACTCGCGCGAGTTGGTCGCCCACGGCGCGAACTGGAAGTGCACCGCGAGCAGCTTGTCCGCCGCCCTCAGCGGCGCCAGGGCTTCGATGAAGCGCCGCCACAGCTCGTCGAGCAACTCCGGCGGCAGGCTTTCGTAGTAGTAACTTCTCGTTCGTCCGGTGAGCGGCGGCAGCACCCGGGCGATGTCTGGCGGGAACACCTGCGCCGGTGTCTGGTGCCCGGTCAGCAGCCGAAATGCCTTCAGGTTGAAGACGAAATTCTCCGGCGTGCGCTGAGCCCACAGCACCGAGTTCTCCGGCGTCGGAATCGCGTAGAAGCTGCTGTCGACCTCGACGACAGGGAACTGCTGCGCGTAGTAGCGCAGCCGCTTCTCGGCCGTCCCGGTGCCGCGCGGATAGAAGGCCTTGCTCTTGATCAGCGACGAGTCGCTCCAGCTGCACACGCCGACGCGCACGTTGCCGCGCCGGCCCACCGGGTCGGGGGATCGTGCTTCGGGCTGCAACTCCGCCACGGGGTCATTCTCGTCGCGCCCGCCGCGCGCGTGGGCTTTCGCGCTTTGATCTAAATCAGGTCGAAGATTGAACTTGTGCGGCTGAAGTCGGCCTCCTAAGATTTCTTGGACGCGCCGAGACGAGCGCGTGCCGCCGCGCGGTTCGAGCCGCGTGCCACGAAACGATACGGAGACAACCGACCCGATGAACCGTGCCCTGCTGTCGCCCAAGGAACTGAGCGTGCTCGAAGGCGTGTTCTGGTCGCACGGGCCGTCGCGTGAGGCGCTGTCGGCGCGGCTGAACTTCTCGAAGACGCGTGCGAACGCGGTCGTCGCCGGGCTGATCGAGCAGGGCTGGCTCGACGAAGTGGGCTTGCGCGCGTCCTCCGGCGGGCGCCGCGCCGAGACGCTGCAGCTGCATCGCGGCCTGGGTGTGCTGCTGTGCGCGGACCTGGGCGCGACCAGCGTCGAGGTCGCCGCGTTGAGCCCCGACCTGCAGGTGCTCGCGCGCCACGGCGAGCCGGTCGAGGTGCGCGACGGCCCCGGCATCGTGCTGTCGCGCATGCGCACACTGATGCGCGAGGTGCTGGTTCGCGCCGGCGCGAAGCCGCGCCAGGTGATCGCGATCGGCATCGGCGTGCCCGGCCCGGTGGATTTCGCGAGTGGCCAGTTGGTCGAGCCGCCGCTGATGCCGCAGTGGGACAGCTACTCGATCCGCGACGACCTGCGTGCCGACTACGACGCGCCGGTCTGGGTCGACAACGACGTGAACCTGATGGCGCTGGGCGAGCTGTGGCGGCTCAAGCGCGAGCTGACGAATTTCCTGGTGATCAAGATCGGCACCGGCATCGGCTGCGGCGTCGTCTGCCACGGCGAGGTCTACCGCGGCGCGAACGGCTCGGCCGGCGACGTCGGGCACATCTGCGTCGACCCCGACGGGCCGCGCTGCCATTGCGGCAACCTCGGCTGCGTGGAGACGATGGCCGCGGGGCCGGCGATCGCGCGCGAGGCGACCGAGGCCGCGCAGACCGGCCGCAGCGCGATGCTCGCCGACCGGCTCGCCGGACAGGGGGAGTTGACGCCGGAGGACGTCGGCCACGCGAGCCGTGCCGGCGATGCGGCCGCGAACGCGATCGTGCAGGGTGCCGGCACGCTGATCGGGCAGATGCTCGCGTCGGTGGTCAACTTCTTCAACCCGTCGCATGTGTTCGTCGGCGGCGGGGTCACGCGCATCGGGCCGCTGTTCCTCGCGGCGCTGCGGCAGAGCGTGTACCACCGCTCGCTGGCGCTCTCGACCCGGCACCTGGAGATCCAGTACGCGCCGCTCGGCGACCAGGGCGGGCTGATCGGCGCGGGCGTTCTTGCGTTGCAGGAAACCTTGCGAGCGCGCGGAAAGGTGGCGGCGGCATGACGGCAATCGGGCGACCCTCACCCCAACCCTCTCCCGCAAGCGGGAGAGGGAGCCAAGCGGCGTTTCCTCGGTCCGGAGCGCGAAAGGGGGTCGAGCCGCGTTCCCTCTCCCGCTTGCGGGAGAGGGTCAGGGTGAGGGTGATGCGATGACCGCGGTCGCATTCGACGACGTCGTCAAGGCCTTCGGCCCGGTGCAGGTGCTGCATGGCGTCAGCTTCGAGCTCGCGGCGGGCCGCGTGGTCGGGCTGCTCGGCGAGAACGGTGCGGGCAAGAGCACGCTGATGAAGATCCTCGCCGGCTACGAAGGCGCGAGCAGCGGCGCCGTGCGGATGGACGGCGAGGCGATGCGCTTCGACGGCCCGCGTGCCGCCGAGGCGCGCGGCATCGTGATGATCCACCAGGAGTTCGCGCTGGCCGAAGACCTGACGATCATGCAGAACATCTTCCTCGGCCACGAGAAGAAGACGCGCGCCCGACTGCTCGACGATGCGGCGATGCGCGCCGAGACCGCGCGGGTGCTGCAGCAGGTGGGCCTGCAGCGCGGCGCCGACACCTTGGTCAAGCACCTGATCGTCGCCGAGAAGCAGCTCGTCGAGATCGCGAAGGCGCTGCAACGGCGTGCGCGGCTGCTGATCATGGACGAGCCGACCGCGACGCTGACCCCCGGCGAGACCGAGCGGCTGTTCACGCTGATCGCGCAGCTGAAGGCCGACGGTGTCACGGTGGTCTACATCTCGCACAAGCTCGACGAGATCGAACGCGTGACCGACGAGATCGTCGTGATGCGCGATGGCCGCTTCGTCACCCGAACCGAGACGAAGAACGTCACGCGCCAGCAGATGGCCAGCCTGATGGTCGGGCGCGACCTGAGCGATCTGTACCCGGCGAAGGTCGCGCGCCCCAGCGCGCCGCCGCTGCTGAAGGTCGACGGCTTGACGGTGCCGGGCTGGGCTCGCGACGTCGGCTTCGAGGTCGCGCCGGGCGAGATCCTCGGCTTCGCGGGGCTCGTCGGCGCGGGCCGCACCGAGATGTTCGAAGGGCTGCTCGGGCTGCGTCCGGCGAGCGTGAAGCGCCTCGAGATCGCCGGCCGTGCGGTGACGATCAAGAGCCCGCGCGCCGCAGCCGACCAGGGCCTGACCTACCTCAGCGAAGACCGCAAGGGCAAGGGTCTGCACGTGCACTTCGGGCTGCGCGAGAACCTGACGCTGATGGCGCTGCGACGTTATGCCGCACCGTGGCTGAAGCCCGACGCCGAACGTGCCGCGCTGAAGACCGCGGTGCAGGACTTCGGCATCCGCACCGGCTCGCTGACCATCCCCGCCTCGTCGCTGTCGGGCGGCAACCAGCAGAAGCTCGCGCTCGCGAAAGTGCTGCACCCGGGCCCCAAGGTGATCGTGCTGGACGAGCCCACCCGCGGCGTCGATGTCGGCGCGAAGCGCGACATCTACTTCCTGATCCAGCGGCTCGCGAACGAGGGCCGCGCGGTGATCGTCGTCTCGAGCGAGCTGCTGGAGCTGATCGGCATCTGCCACCGCATCGTCGTGATGCGTGCGGGCAGCGTGCAGGCCACGCTGGCCGCCGACAACCAACTGACCGAAGAGGTCCTGATCGCCCATGCCACCGGAACCCACTGACTCCACCGTTTCCGTCGCTGCGCCCGCGCGTCCCGCGGGCCGCTGGCTCGCGGCGCGGTTCGCACACCTGCACGGCATGGGGCCCATCGTCGGCCTGGTGTTGCTGTGCATCGCCGGTGCGCTGCTGAACCCCGACTTCGCGACGCTGGACAACGCGATGAACGTGCTGACCCGCACCGCGTTCATCGGGATCATCGCGGTCGGCATGTGCTTCGTGATCATCAGCGGCGGCATCGACCTGTCGGTCGGCTCGATGGCGGCGTTGATCGCCGGCGGCGTGATTCTGATGATGAATGCGCTGGGGGCGCACGGCGGCGTGCCGCCGGTCGCGATCGTCGCGCTCGGTGCGGTGTTTGCAGTGCTGCTGGGCGGGCTGTTCGGGCTCGCGCATGGCCTGTTGATCACGCGCGGGCGGATCGAGCCGTTCATCGTCACGCTGGGGACGCTGGGCATCTTCCGCGCGTACCTGACCTACCTGTCCAACGGCGGCGCAATCACGCTGGACAACAACCTCGGCGACGCGTACGCGCCGGTCTACTACGGCGCGCTGCTGGGCGTGCCGATCCCGGTGTGGGTGTTCGCGCTGGTGGCGGTGGTCGGGGCGCTGATCCTGAACCGCACGGCCTACGGCCGCTACGTTCAGGCGATCGGCTCGAACGAGCAGGTCGCGCGCTATGCGGCGGTCGATGTCGACCGCATCAAGCTGCTGACCTACGTGCTGCTGGGCGTGTGCGTCGGCGTCGCGACGCTGCTGTACGTGCCGCGGCTGGGCTCGGCGTCGCCGACGACCGGCTTGTTGTGGGAGCTCGAGGCGATCGCCGCGGTGATCGTCGGCGGCACGGCGTTGAAGGGTGGCGCCGGCAGCATCACCGGCACCGTGGTCGGTGCGGTGCTGCTCTCGGTGATCAGCAACATCCTGAACCTCACCAGCATCATCAGCGTGTACCTGAACGCGGCGGTGCAGGGCTTCGTGATCATCGTCGTCGCGTTCATGCAGAGGCGGCGGTGATTCAAGGTCCGTTCGGGCTGAGCCTGTCGAAGCCTCGTGCCGCGCGCGCACTTCGACAAGCCCAGTGCGAACGGTGGTTTCTGGCATTCATCATCAAGGAGACAGCAAGATGACGTGGATCAACCGCAGGACCGTACTGGCGCTCGCGCTCGCCGCGAGCAGCATGGGCGCGCTGGCCCAGAACAAGGTCAACCTCGGCGTCGCGATCCCCGCGGCGACGCACAGCTTCACGGCCGGCATCGTCTGGTGGGCCAACGAAGCGAAGAAGGAGCTCGAGAAGAAGTACCCGGACCTGAAGGTCACGGTCAAGACCGCCGCGAACGCCGGCGAGCAGGCGAACCAGCTGCAGGACCTGCTGACGGTCACGAAGGTCAATGCGCTGGTCGTCTTCCCGTTCGAATCGGCCGCGTTGACCAAGCCGGTCGCGCAGGTCAAGAGCAAGGGCGTGTACGTGACGGTGGTCGACCGCGGGCTGACCGACGAGTCGGCGCAGGACGCCTACGTCGCCGGCGACAACACCGCGTTCGGCAAGGTGCCGGCCGAGTTCATCGCGAAGCAGCTGGGCGGCAAGGGCAACATCGTTGCGCTGCGCGGCATCGCGACGACGCTGGACAACGAGCGCATGGACGCGTTCAACGGCGTGATGAAGAACTACCCCGACATCAAGCTGCTCGACGCGAAATACGGCAACTGGAACCGCGACGACGCGTTCAAGGTGACGCAGGACTACCTGACGCGCTTCAAGCAGATCGACGCGGTCTGGGCCGCGGACGACGACATGGCGGTCGGCGTGCTGAAGGCTATTGACCAGGCCAAACGCAGCGACATCAGATTAGTGTTCGGCGGCGCCGGCGCGAAGGGCGCGATCAAGACCCTGATGGACGGCAGCGACCCGCGCATCCAGGCCAACGTCTCGTACTCGCCGAAGTTCATGTACGACGCGATCAAGCTGACCGCCGAGGCGCGCCTGAAGGGCGAGAAGCTGCCGGCCAAGACCATCATCCCGTCGGTGCTGATCACGAAGGCGAACGCGAAGGACTTCTACTTCCCCGATTCGCCCTTCTAACCCGCGCAAGGAAGTCGCCGCCATGCCACGCCCCATCACGCTTTTCACCGGCCAGTGGGCCGACCTCCCGCTCGCCGAGCTCGCGCCGCTGGCCAGACGCATGGGCTACGACGGCCTCGAGCTCGCGTGCTGGGGCGACCATTTCGATGTCCAGCAGGCGCTGGGCTCCAAGCAGTACGTGAAGGACAAGCAGGCGCTGCTCGCGCAGCACGGCCTGCAGTGCCACGCGATCGGCAACCACCTGGTCGGCCAGGCGGTGTGCGACCGCATCGACGAGCGTCACGAGGCGATCCTGCCGGCACGCCTCTGGGGCGACGGCGACCCCGAGGGCGTGCGCCAGCGCGCGGCGCGCGAGCTGCAGGACACCGCGCGCGCCGCCGCCGCGTTCGGCGTCAAGACGGTGACCGGCTTCACCGGCTCGGCGATCTGGCATTCGATCTACGCGTTCCCGCCGACGACGCAGGCGTACTGGGATGCCGGTTATGCCGACTTCGCGAAACGCTTCACCCCGATCCTGAACACGTTCGACGAGGTCGACGTGAACTTCGCGCTCGAGGTGCACCCGACCGAGATCGCGTTCGACATCGCGAGCGCCGAGCGCGCGATCGCCGCGGTGAACGGGCACCGGCGCTTCGGCTTCAACTTCGACCCCAGCCACCTCGGCTACCAGGGCGTCGACTACATCCGCTTCATCCGCACCTTCGGCCCGCGCATCTTCAACGCGCACATGAAGGACGTCTGGTGGGGCAAGGGCGACGGCACCGTCGGCACGTTCGGCGGCCACACCAGCTTCGGCGACCCGCGGCGCGCCTGGGACTTCCGCAGCGTCGGCCGCGGGATGATCGACTTCGAGTCGCTGATCGTCGCGCTGAACGACGTGGGTTACTGCGGCCCTCTGTCGGTCGAATGGGAGGACAGCCGGATGGACCGCGTGCACGGCGCGACCGAGAGCGCGGCGTTCTGCCGGCGCCTGGACTTCGAACCGGCGCAAGGCGCATTCGATGCGGTCTTCGACAAACGCAAGCAGGCGAGCTCTTGATGACGATGACGACCACACGACGGCTGCGCTACGCGATGATCGGGGGCGGGCGCGACGCGTTCATCGGCGCGGTGCACCGCCATGCGCTCGCGCTCGACGGGCAGTACGAGCTCGTCGCCGGGGCGCTGTCGGCTTCGCCCGAGAAGGCGACAGCGTCGGGGCGCGATCTTGGCCTGCCCGACGCCCGCAACCACGGCTCGTGGCAGGAGCTGCTGGACGACGAGCTGAAGCGCGGGCCCGACGAGCGCATCGACCTCGTCGTGATCGTCACGCCGAACCATGTGCACTACGAGGTCGCGCGTGCGTTCGTCGACGCCGGTTTTCACGTCGTCTGCGACAAGCCGCTGGTGCATACCGGCGCCCAGGCGCTGGACCTCGCCGAGCGCGTCGCGCGCCAGGGCACGTTGTTCGCGGTGACCTACAACTACACCGGCTACCCGATGGTGCGACAGGCGCGCGAGATGGTGCGTGCCGGCACGCTGGGCGCGATCCGCAAGGTCATCGTCGAGTACCACCAGGGCTGGCTCGCGACGCAGCTCGAGACCAAGCAGGCGAGCTGGCGCACCGACCCGGCCCGCTCCGGCATCGCCGGTGCGATCGGCGACATCGGCTCGCATGCCGAGAACCTGGTGGCGACGGTGACCGGCCTGGAGATCGAGCGCCTGTGCGCCGACCTGACGAGCTTCGTGCCGGGCCGCCGGCTCGACGACGATGCCAGCCTGCTGCTGCGTTTCACGAACGGCGCGCGCGGCGTGCTGCTCGCGTCGCAGATCGAGGCCGGCAACGAGAACGACATCCGGCTGCGCGTGTTCGGCGAGCGCGGCATGCTCGATTGGCGGCAGGAAGAGCCCAATGTGCTGGTGCACGCGCCGCTGGATGCGCCGCGCATGATCCTGACGCGCAACGCGCCGTGGCTCAGCGATGCGGCCAAGCGCGCCTGCCGGCTGCCGGCCGGGCACCCCGAGGCGTTCATCGAGGCATTTGCGAATCTGTATGCGGGCGTTTCGACCGATCTGCGAACCCGCCTCGCGACGGGGCAGCCGGCCGACCCGCGGGATGCCGACTACCCGCGCATCGCCGACGGGGTGCGCGGGGTGCGGTTCATCGAGAAGACGGTGGAGTCCGCGTCGAGCGCCGTGAAGTGGACGGCGCTCGCCTGAGCCTCGTCCTCAGCTCGGCTGCTTGGTGGTCCGCAGGTACGGTTTGATCGTCTTGAACCCCGGGAAGATCTTCTGGGCTTCTTCGTTCGACACCGCGGTCGTGATGATCACGTCCTCGCCCTGCTTCCAGTTCACCGGCGTCGCGACGCGGTGCTTGGCCGTCAGCTGGATCGAGTCCAGCACGCGCAGGATCTCGTCGAAGTTGCGGCCCGTGGTCATCGGGTAGGTCAGCATCAGCTTGATCTTCTTGTCCGGGCCGATCACGAAGACCGAGCGCACGGTCGCGTTGGTCGCCGGCGTGCGGCTGTCCGA
>DATEFR010000627.1:0-5313 GCA_035280545.1 Burkholderiaceae bacterium
TGTGCGTCGGCGTGGCGCTGGGCGCCGGCTGGCTCAGCCGCTCGGCCTCGGCCGATGCGCACGGCGGCGGCTGGGCCGGTCTGGCGCTCGGCCTGGCGCTGGTCGTGTATGCCGCACTCGGCCTGCTGCACTGGCGCCTGCACGTGAAGCCGGCACACGAGGCGTGGCTCGCGCCGCTGGTCGGCGTCGCGACCGGCCTGGTCACCGCGGCCACCGGCGTGTTCGTGATCCCGGCGGTGCCGTACCTGCAGGCGCTCGGCCTCGCGAAGGACGAGCTGGTGCGCGCCCTGGGCCTCTCGTTCCTGGTCGCGACGATCGCGCTGGGCGCGAGCCTGGGCCACGGCGGCACGCTGCATGCACCCGAGCTGCTGGGCTCGGTGCTGGTCGTGCTGCCGGCGCTGGCCGGCATGGGCGCGGGCCAGTGGCTGCGCGCGCGGGTGCAGCCCGAGACGTTCAAGACCGTGTTCTTCTGCGGCCTGCTGCTGCTCGGGCTGTACCTCGCGGCGCGCGGCGCGCTGCGGTTCGTCTGATCGGGCGCGCAAGGCCATGACCGCGATCCGCACGAGCCAGACCTGGACGATCCCCGCGACCGCGCACGACCCCGCGCTGCACCTGCGCTGCCAGCCCGCGCCGCGCGATGCACGCGGCGCCGCGCTGTACGTGCACGGCGCGACCTTCCCGAGTGCGTTGTCGCTGTTCTTCCGATTCGACGGGCGCTCGTGGGCCGATGCACTGAACGACGCCGGCTTCGATGCCTGGGGCTTCGATTTCGCCGGTTATGGCGAATCGCAGCGCTATGCGGCGATGGCGCAGGAGGCGAGCGGCGCGCCGCCGCTGGGTCGGGTCGACGCGGCGCAGCGTCAGCTCGCCAGCGTCGTCGAGTCCGTGCACCGGCTGACCCCCTTGCCGTTGCACCTGATCGCGCACTCGTGGGGCACCGCGGTGGCGATCCGCTGCGCCAGCGCGCCGGACCGTGCCGATCGCCTCGCGAGCCTGACGCTGTTCGGCCCCATCGTGCAACGCGGCGCGGTCGATGCGGACGCGCACGATGACGCGCCGCTGCCGGCCTGGCGCACGCTGAACCTCTGGGAGCAGTACCGCCGCTTCATCGCCGACGTGCCGCGCGGCCAGCCGCCGGTGCTGCTCGACCGCCACATCGAAGCCTGGGGCCGTGCCTACCTCGCGACCGACCCGCGCGCGGCCGAACGCGACCCGCCGGCCGTGCAGGTGCCGTCCGGCCCGATGGCCGACATCGCACGGCTCTGGTCCGGCCACGCGCTGTACGACGCATCGCGCATCCGCGTGCCGACGCTGCTCGTGCGCGGCGCATGGGATTCGGTCTGCGACGATCGCGATGCCGCCCGGTTGCTGCAAGATATCGACCGCGCGACCCCGGCGCGCGACTGCGTGATCGCGGCCGGCACGCACCTGATGCACCTCGAGACGAACCGCGGCGCGCTGTGGCGCGCGGTCAATCAATTCCTGCTGCAAGGCCACGCGTGACGACATGACGACGACACCCGAGCCCCGCTTCGCCAAAGTCGCCGCGATGATCGGCGACCCGACCCGCGCCCGCATGCTCGCGGCGCTGATGAACGGCCGCTACATGGCGGCCGGCGAGCTCGCCGATGCAGCCGGGGTCAGCGCGCAGACCGCGAGCGGGCACATCACGAAGCTGCTCGATGCCGAGCTGGTCGTGCTGCGCACGCAAGGCCGGCATCGGTATCTGCGGCTGGCCGATGCCGAGGTCGGGCATGTGCTGGAGGCGTTGTCGTTGGTCGCCGAGCGTGGCGCCGATGCGGCGAAGTGGGAGCAGGGCGCATACAAGCCGCTGAAGGCGGCGCGCACCTGCTACAGCCATCTGGCCGGCGAGCTGGGCGTGGCGCTGTTCGAAGGGCTGCTCGCGCGCGGCACGCTGGTGCCGTGCGATGGGCACTTCGCGTTGAGCGCGAGCGGGCGCGACGAGCTGCAGCGCCTGGGCCTCGACGTGCCGAACGTCAGCGCGGCATCGGCGCGGCGTTTTGCGTACGCGTGCCTCGATTGGTCGGAGCGGCGCGATCACCTCGCGGGTGCGCTGGCGGTCGCGCTGCTGGAGCATGCGTTCGCGCAGGGGTGGTTGCGGCGCACGGCGGGGTCGCGGGCGTTGACGCTGACGCCGCCGGGGGCGAAGGCGCTGGCGCCGTGGATCGCGGTGCCGCGAGGGGCGCCGGGTTCCGATCAACTACGCACACTCGCCGTTCGCGCCGAGCCTGTCGAAGCGCCGTGAGTGCTCCTCGAGGGCTTCGATTCCTCAGCCCGAACGGTGATGCATGCGGCAACCCTTCGACAAGCTCAGGGCGAACGGTTTGTCAATCGCGCACCCGTTCGGGCTGAGGTATCGAAGCCCTGTTTCGAGCTCGCACAGCACGTCAGCCCGAACCGGAGGCGGGCCCGGTCAAACCGCGATCAACGCCCGATGCTGCCGCAGCGCCGCCAGCACGAACGGCTCGATGCCGTCGCCGGCGCGGTCGTCCAGATGCGCGAGCAACTGCCGCCGCATGCGCGGCTCCCAGAAGCGTCGCACGTGCTGGGCTGCATCGTGCAGCGCCTCGTCGCGGTCGGGCATCGCGGCGAAGAACGCGCCGATGCGGTTGACCATGCGGACCAGGTTCTCGTCGTCCATCGCTCAAATCTCCTTCGCCGCAGCGGCCAGCGCGACGCGCTCGGCGTGCGCGTAGACCACCAGGTCGTCCTGCCGCGCCAGCCCGACCAGGCCCATGCCGGCGGCGCGTGCCGTTTCGATCGCGAGCAGCGTCGGTGCCGAGACCGCGGCCAGCAGCGGCGCGCCGGCCATCGCGGCCTTCTGCACCATCTCGACGCTGGCGCGGCTGGTCACCGCGATGAAGCCGTCGCGCGCCGCGTGCTGCGCGCGGGCCAGCGCGCCGATCAGCTTGTCGAGGGCGTTGTGGCGGCCCACGTCCTCGCGCAGCCATTGCACGTGGCCTTCGCGATCGCACCAGGCTGCGGCGTGCACGGCGCCGGTGGCCTCGCACAGGCGCTGGCGTTCGCGCATCTCACGCATCGCCGTCGCGATCGCACGGGCCGACAGCGGTGCGCCCTCGGCGGCGATGCGCGGCAGCGGCCGCAGCACCTGGTCCAGGCTCTCGGTGCCGCACAGGCCGCAGCCGGTGCGCCCGGCCAGCGTGCGGCGCCGCTCCTTCAGGCCGGCGAAGCAGCGTGCCGAGACCTCGAGGCGCAGCGTGATGCCGCCGGCATCGACCTCGATCTCGCAGCCGTACAGCTCGCTCGCGCTCGTGAAGATGCCTTCGGCCAGCCCGAAGCCGAGTGCGAAGTCCTCGAGGTCGGCCGGCGTGGCCAGCATCACCGCATGCGAGATGCCGTTGAACTCGAGTGCGACCGGCACCTCCTCGCTGATCCAGTCCTCGACCTCGCTGCGCACGCCGCCGCGCCAGCGCACGACCCGGGCGAGGCGCGCGCCGTTCGCAGGCATCGCGAACTCGGCGCGGTTCATCGGGCGCTCGTCGTCGAGGCTTCGGCCACCGTGCTGCGGCGCTGCTCGAGCAGCTCGGCCTGCACCTTGTCGAAGCGGCTGAACTCGCGCTGCCACTGCGAGGGCTGCGTCACCGGCATCACCTGCACCGCGGTCACCTTGTACTCGGGGCAGTTGGTGGCCCAGTCGGAGCTGTCGGTCGTGATCACGTTGGCGCCCGACTCGGGGAAGTGGAAGGTCGTGTAGACCACGCCCGGCTGCATGCGCTCGCTGACCACCGCGCGCAGCACCGTGTCGCCGGCGCGGCTCTGGATGCCGACCCAGTCGCCGTCCTTGATGCCGCGGTCCTCGGCGTCGTGCGGGTGGATCTCGAGCCGGTCCTCGCTGTGCCAGAGGTTGTTGTCGGTGCGCCGCGTCTGCGCGCCGACGTTGTACTGCGACAGGATGCGTCCGGTCGTCAGCAGCAGCGGGAACTTGCGCGTGACCTTCTCGTCGGTCGCAACGTACTGCGTGATGATGAAGCGGCCCTTGCCGCGCACGAAGCGGTCGATGTGCATCGTCGGCGTGCCCTCCGGCGCGTCGGCGTTGCACGGCCACTGCACGCTGCCGAGCTTGTCCAGCAGCTCGTAGCTGACGCCGGAGAACGTCGGCGTCAGCGCGGCGATCTCGGCCATGATCTCCTTCGGGTGCGTGTAGTCCATCGGATAGCCGAGCGCGTTCGACAGCAGCATCGTCACTTCCCAATCGGCGTAGCGAGCCTTCGGCGGCATCACCTTGCGCACCCGCGAGATGCGGCGCTCGGCGTTCGTGAAGGTGCCGTCCTTCTCGAGGAACGACGAGCCGGGCAGGAAGACGTGCGCGTACTTCGCGGTCTCGTTCAGGAACAGGTCCTGCACGACGACGCACTCCATCGCCGCCATCGCGGCCGCCACGTGCTGCGTGTTCGGGTCGGACTGCACGATGTCCTCGCCCTCGCAGTACAGGCCCTTGAAGCTGCCGTCCAGCGCCGCATCGAACATGTTGGGGATGCGCAGCCCCGGCTCGCTCTGCAGGCTCACGCCCCAGGCGGCCTCGAACTCGCTGCGCACGGTGCTGTCCGAGACGTGGCGGTAGCCCGGCAGCTCGTGCGGGAACGAGCCGATGTCGCAGCTGCCCTGCACGTTGTTCTGGCCGCGCAGCGGGTTCACGCCCACGCCCTCGCGGCCGACGTTGCCGGTGGCCATCGCGAGGTTCGCGATGCCCATCACGGTGGTCGAGCCCTGGCTGTGCTCGGTGACGCCCAGGCCGTAGTAGATCGCGGCGTTCGGGCGCGCCCCGGCCGTCTTCAGGTCGGCGGCGCTGCCGTCGCTGCGGCCAGTCGCGTACAGGCGCGCCGCGGCGCGGATCTCGGCGGCCGGCACGCCGGTGACCGCCTCGGTGGCCTCGGGCGAGTTCTCGGTGCGCGAGACGAACTCGCGCCATTCGCGGAACGACTTGTCGTCGCAGCGCTGCGCGATGAACGCGTCGTCCATCAGCCCTTCGGTCGCGAGCACATGCGCCAGCGCGGTGACCACCGCGACGTTCGTGCCGGGCCGCAGCTGCAGGTGGTGCTGGGCCTGGATGTGCGGCGACTTGACGATGTCGATCTTGCGCGGGTCGATCACGATCAGCTTCGCCCCCTGGCGCAGCCGCTTCTTCATCCGCGACGCGAACACCGGGTGGCCGTCGGTCGGGTTCGCGCCCATCACGACGATCACGTCGGCCTTCTCGACCGAGCGGAAGGTCTGCGTGCCGGCCGATTCGCCCAGCGTCTGCTTCAGCCCGTAGCCGGTCGGCGAGTGGCA
>DATEFR010000628.1:0-3174 GCA_035280545.1 Burkholderiaceae bacterium
CCCGTCGGGCAAGCCCGGCAAGGACGGCTCCGAGGCGTTGCAGCGCTATTGCGAGAACCTCGGCGCCGACATCGTCACGCTGGTGCAGCTGCCGCGGCTCGACCGCACGCAGCAGGGCAGCGCGTGGTTCAGCGCGCTCGACGCTGCGGGCGTGACGATCCGCGTCGACCCGATCGAGCGCAAGGCGCTGCCGCAGTGGATCGCGCAGCGCCTCGCAGCGCAGCAGCAGCGCGTGCGCGGCGGCGATGAGGGCCAGCGCAGCCTGGTGTTCTTCGCCGACCGAGTCGAGGGCAACCTGCTGGCCGCGCACCAGGAAATCCAGAAGCTCGCGCTGCTGTACCCCGCCGGCGAGCTGAGCTTCGAGCAGATCGAGGCGGCGGTGCTGAACGTCGCGCGCTACGACGTGTTCAAGCTCGGCGAGGCGGTGCTCGCCGGACAGGTCGCGCGCGCCATGCGCATGCTCGACGGCCTGCGCGCCGAAGGCGAGGCCGCAGTGCTGGTGCACTGGACGCTGGCCGAGGACATCCGCGCGCTGAAACGCGTGAAGGATGCGCTGGCCGGCGGCAAGCCGATGCCGATGGCGCTGCGCGAGGCGCGCGTCTGGGGCATGAAGGAGCGCCTGGTCGAACGCGCCGCGCCGCTGATCGCCGACAGCGCGCTGGCGCACCTGCTCGACGCCGCGCACGTCTGCGACGGGCTGGTCAAGGGCCTGCGCCACCCCGATTGGCCGCAGGACGCGTGGGATGCGCTGAAGCGGCTCGCGTTGATGACGCTGCAGCACACGGCGGCGCTCCCGCGCACCGGCGGAGCGAGCGCCGCGCTGGCGCTGCAGGCCTGAACCCGCAGAACGCTCCCAGGTCGGGGCCCCCTCAGTAGCCGCGCGACCGATCGACGAGGTTCTCGAGCGGGCGCCCTTCGCGCAGCGCCCGCACGTTGCGCGCGGCGATCGCCGCAGCGCTGCGCGGATCGGTCTGCGCCGCGACATGCGGCAGTACCGTGATCGCCGGGTGGCGCCAGAACGCGTGTGTGCCCGGCAGCGGCTCGGTGTCGAACACGTCGAGCACCGCATGGGCGAGCTGCCCGGTCGCCAGCGCGGCCAGCAGATCGGCTTCGACGACATGACCCCCGCGCGCCAGGTTGACGAGCGCGGCGCCACGCGGCAGCAGCGCGAAGGTCGACGCGCCGAACAGGCCGCGGGTCGCGTCGGTCAGCGGCAGCAAATTGACGACGATCTCGGCTTGCGCCAGCACAGCCGGCAGGGCCGCCGCGCCGGCATGCGCCGTCACGCCGTCGAGCTCGGCCGAGCGGGTGCTCCAGCCGGTCACCGTGTAGCCGTTGCGGGCGAGGCGGTGCGCGCAGGTACGGCCCATCTGGCCCAGGCCGAGTACCGCGACCCGGATCTCGTCGGCACGCCGTTGCGGCTTGGGCTGCCAGATTCCGTCGCGCTGCGCGCGTGCGTAAGCGAAGTGGTCGCGGTGCAGGCTGAGCACGGCCCACAGCGCGGTCTCGGCCATCGCCTCGTTCATGGCCGGGTCGACCATGCGGCAGAGCGGCACATGCCGCGGCACGGTCGGGTCGGCGAGCAGCTTGTCGACACCGGCCCAGAGCGATTGCACGAGACGCAGACCCGGCAAGTCGGCCAGCGCGCCGTGCGGCGGATTCGCGACCAGCGCGATCTCGATCGTCTCGCCAGGCGTGGCCTCGGCCCGGTCACGCAGCAAGCGCTCGCCGGGAAAGGCCTGCTGAAGCGCGGGCCACCAGGCGGCCCAGTCGCCGGCATCGAATCGGGTTGCAAGCAGGATGGCCATCGTGGTGGTCGACTCGAATCGCCGGCCGCTCAGCCGGCCTGTGCCGCGTCGAGCAGGCGCGCCAGCGCCGCCCGCACCGTCTGCTCGCGGATCGCGCGCCGGTCGCCGGTCAGCTGCAGCAACTCGCTGCGCGTCACGGCGCCGGTGCGTGCCAGCGCCATCCAGACCGTGCCGACCGGCTTGCCCGGCGAGCCGCCGCCGGGCCCGGCAATGCCGGTGACGGCAACCGCGAGCCGGGCATGCGAGTGCGCGAGTGCGCCCTCGGCCATCGCCCGCGCGACCTCGTCGCTGACCGCGCCGTGCGCCGCGATCGACGATGCGGCAACACCCAGCAGCTCGGTCTTCGCCTCGTTCGAATAGGTCACGAAGCCGCGCTCGAACCAGTCGCTGGACCCGGCAACGCTCGTGCAGGCCGCGGCGATCAAGCCGCCGGTGCACGACTCGGCGGCCGCGATCGTCAACCTCGCGCGGCGCAGCGCGTCGCCGAGTGCGTGCACGACGGCATCGGTATCGGCCACGGCATCGGCCTCGTTCACAGGAATCTCCACAACGCGATGACGACCAGCGTGCACAACGCGGCCACCAGATCGTCGAACAGAATGCCGAAGCCCTGCGCCCACCCGATGGGTTGACCGCGGCGCACCTTGAACAGCGCATCGGCCCAGGCCACCGGGCCCGGTTTCGCGGCATCGAAAAAGCGGAACAGCGCAAAGGCGACGAGCTGCGACCAGAAGCTTGCCGGCATGACCAGCCACAACACGATCCAGAACGCGACGATCTCGTCCCAGACCACCGCACTCGGATCGGCCACCCCGAGGTGACGCGCACTCTGCGTGCAGGCCCAGACGCCGATCACGAGGCTGGCGACGATCAGCAGCGCCCACTGCAGGCTGGTCAGATGCGGCTGCAGCACGACGAACGCGACCCAGGCCCACAAGGTGCCCACCGTCCCCGGCGCGATCGGCGACAGCCCGCTGCCGAAGCCCAGCGCGATCGGATGCGCCACATGCGAGAACAGAAAGCGCCAGCCCGGCCGGCGCGGCGCGGTGGCGAGCGGTGGGCTGAGCGGCGAGCCGTTCATGGCGACTTGAAGTGATCGAACGAGCCGTAGCGGTTGGCGAGCGCGGCACCGTTCGCATCGACCAGTCGCAGGCCCGGTTCGGACTCGATGCGGCCGACGCGGGTGACGCCGACACCGGCCGTGCGGGCTGCAGCCGCGACGGCATCGACACGATCGGGCGGCGCGCTGAACAGCAGCTCGTAGTCGTCGCCGCCGGCGAGCGTGAATTCGCGCTGCAGCGCCATCGGCAATGTGCGCAGCACCGCGCCTCGCGGCAGGGCATCGACGGCGAGCGTCGCGCCGACC
>DATEFR010000629.1:0-4906 GCA_035280545.1 Burkholderiaceae bacterium
GCGAGCTCGTCGATCGCCTTGCGCACCGTGCCCTGGCTGACCTTGAAGCGCGCGGCCAGCTCGAGCTCGCTCGGAATCGCCTCGCCGGGACGCCACTCGCCGGCCTGCAGGCGTTGCGTCAGCAAGCCCTTGATCTGCTGGTACAGCGGGCTGAACGCCGGCGCGTCGGGGGCCGCAGCCGAGGGCGTGGCAGGAGCGAGCAGCGCGGGTCCGGGCATCCCGAGATTGCAGCACAACCTTGCAACGCGCGTCCACGCCGTCTCGTCCGCTGACCTAAACTTGAGGGCTAGCCGCTAGATCCATTCCCTCATTCCCTCTCAACGGAGTTCCCATGAGCAAAGCCCCCGTTCGCGTCGCCGTCACCGGCGCCGCCGGTCAGATTGGTTACGCGCTGCTGTTCCGCATCGCCTCGGGCGAGATGCTCGGCAAGGACCAGCCGGTGATCCTGCAGTTGCTCGAGATCCCCGACGAGAAGGCCCAGAACGCGCTGAAGGGCGTGATCATGGAGCTCGACGACTGCGCGTTCCCGCTGCTGGCGGGCGTCGAGGCGCACAGCGATCCGCTCCAGGCATTCAAGGACACCGACTACGCGCTGCTGGTCGGCGCGCGCCCGCGCGGCCCGGGCATGGAGCGCAAGGACCTGCTGTCGGCCAACGCGCAGATCTTCACCGCGCAGGGCAAGGCGCTGAACGCGGTCGCGAGCCGCAACGTCAAGGTGCTGGTCGTCGGCAACCCGGCGAACACCAACGCCTATATCGCGATGAAGAGCGCGCCGGACCTGCCGCGCAAGAACTTCACCGCGATGCTGCGCCTGGACCACAACCGCGCCGCGAGCCAGATCGCCGCGAAGACCGGCAAGCCGGTCGCCGCGATCGAGAAGCTGACCGTCTGGGGCAACCACTCGCCGACGATGTACGCCGACTACCGCTTCGCGACGATCGAAGGCAAGAGCGTCAAGAGCCTGGTCAACGACGAAGTCTGGAACAAGGACACCTTCCTGCCGACCGTCGGCAAGCGCGGCGCCGCAATCATCGCGGCACGCGGCGTCTCCTCGGCCGCATCGGCGGCCAACGCGGCGATCGACCACATGCGCGACTGGGCGCTGGGTTCGCAGGGCAAGTGGGTCACGATGGGCATCGCATCGGACGGCCAGTACGGCATTCCGAAGGACGTGATGTTCGGCTTCCCCGTCACCACCGACAAGGGCGAGTGGAAGCTCGTCGAGGGCCTCGAGATCGATGCGTTCAGCAAGGAGCGCATCGACATCACGCTGAAGGAACTGCTCGAGGAGCAGGAAGGCGTGAAGCACCTGCTCTGACGGACCGGGGGCCGATTCACCTCGAAGCGCAGACACCACGCATGGCGGACTGGAACCCCACGCTGTACAGCCGCTTCGAGGACGAGCGCACCCGCCCCGCGCGCGAGCTGCTTGCGCGGGTCGCGCTCGAAGCGCCGGGCGACTCGACGCTGCTGGCCTACGACCTGGGCTGCGGCCCCGGCAATTCGACCGAGCTGCTCGCCGCGCGCTGGCCGCGCGCCGAGATCATCGGCACCGACAACTCGGCGGCGATGCTGGAGAGCGCCCGCGAGCGCCTGCCTGCCGAGCGCTTTCCGCAAGTCCGCTTCGAGTTCTCCGACATCAACACGTGGCAGCCGCCACGCGCGCCGCACCTGATCTACGCGAACGCATCGCTGCAATGGGTTCGCGACCATGCCAGCACGTTCCCGCGCCTGCTGGACGCACTCGCACCGGGCGGCGTGCTCGCGGTGCAGATGCCCGACAACCTCGAGGAGCCCAGCCACCGCCTGATGCGCGAGGTCGCATCGCAACCGCTTTACGCGGCGCATCTGGGCGATGCCGGCGCGCTGCGCAGCCGCATCCTGCCGGCGGCCGGCTACTACGACCTGCTGATGTCCGCCGCGGCGAGCGTCGATGTCTGGCGCACCGAATACCAGCATCCGATGGACTCGCCCGCGCGCATCGTCGAGTGGCTGCGCGCGACGGGCCTGAAGGCGTTCGTCGATCCGCTGCCGGCCGCTTTGCGCCCGACGTTCCTTGCCGACTACGAAAAACGCATCGGCGAGGCGTATCCGGTGCGGGTCGACGGCCGGCGACTGCTCGCGTTCCCGCGCCTGTTCATCGTCGCGACGCGACGCGCTTGACGAAATCGACGCGCGCCTCCCGCGACGACCCTGATTCCCTGACGACGATGAGCGATACGACCCCCATCCACCCGCGCGACGCGCTGTTCGGCGCGGACGAAGCGCTGCCCGCGCCGCTGCCGGTGTGCGACCACTACGCGGGTGTCGAAGCCCGCATGCACAAGAGCCTCGCGCTGCAGGCCGAGCTCGGGCCGGTGTTCGACGTCACGCTGGACTGCGAGGACGGCGCCCCGATCGGCGGCGAGGCCGAGCATGCGCGCATGGCGGCCGAGCTCGCGATGTCCGCGGCCAACGTGCACGGCCGTGTCGGCGCGCGCGTGCATCCGGTCGACCACCCGGCGTTCGCAGCCGACGTCTCGACGCTGGTCGGCCACGCCGGCACCCGGCTCGCCTATCTGATGGTGCCCAAGGTGCGCAACGTCGCCGAGCTCGAGCGCGCCATCGCGCACATCGACCACGAGTCGCGCGTCTACGCGCTCGCGCGAACGATCCCGGTGCACGCACTGATCGAGACACACGGCGCGCTGCGCGAGGTCGAGGCGATCGCGGCGCATCCGCGCATCGAGTCGCTGTCGTTCGGGCTGATGGACTTCGTCTCGGCGCACCGCGGCGCGATTCCGGCTATCGGCATGAGCGCCGAAGGCCAGTTCCGACACCCGCTGATCCTGCGCGCGAAGCTCGCGATCTCGGCCGCCTGCCACGCCTACGCGAAGACTCCGTCGCACTGCGTCGTCACCGAATTCAACGATCACAAGGCGGTGGTGGCGGCGGCGACGCGTGCGTCGCACGAGCTCGGCTACACGCGCATGTGGAGCATCCACCCGAGCCAGATCGAGCTCATCGTCGAGGCGTTCGCGCCGAGCGCGGCCGAGGTCGAGCACGCGATCGAGATCCTGGTCATGGCGCAGGACGCGCAATGGGCGCCGATCCGCCACGATGCGCGTGGCCGCGACACGCTGCACGACCGCGCGAGCTACCGCTACTTCTGGCATGTGCTGGAGCGGGCCCAGCGCACCGGCCAGCCGCTGCCGGCGCAGATCCGGGAGCGCTTCTTCGCCGAGTCGTTCGACGCCTGAAAGCGACGGTCGCGTCCGCACGGTCGCGGCAAACGTGTCGAGACGAAACAGCAACACCGGTTGCGACTTATCTGACAGTCGACGCCGCGTGCGCTCCTCCACAATCCGCGCACCCCTTTGACCCCTGTTGAGTGAGAGAGGACAACCATGAACATTCGTTGGGCACTTCGTACTTCCGCGGCGATTGCGATCGCCACCGCATTCGGCGCCGCGACGGCGCAAACCGCGGCGACCACGCCGGCGGCCAAGCCGGCCGCCAAGGCCAAGGCGCCGGCCAAGAAGGCGGCACCGGCCAAGCAGGAGCCGGTTCCCGAGGCCGCCACGCCCGAGCAGATCAGCGCCGCCGAGCGGGTCTACTACGGCCTGTACGACTGCGAGTTCAACCAGACGGTCGACATCTCGATCAGCCCGAAGTACCCGGCCTGGGTCGACGTCAAGCACGGCAAGACCACCTACCTGATGAAGCCGGTGCTGTCGTCCACCGGTGCCGTGCGCCTCGAGGACCTGCGCGGCGAAGCGCTGATGGTGCAGATCGCCAGCAAGTCCATGCTGCTGAACACGAAGACCGGCACGCGCATCGTCGATGCCTGCGTCAGCCCGAAGCAGCGTGAGTTGATGGAAGCCGCGAAGGTCGCGAAGAGCGCCGAAGGCGCGGCCGCACCCGCCGCCAAGTAAGCACGCGACGAGTACGCGCCGGCGGCGTCTCCCGCCCGGCGCGCCCGTGGCTTGAAGTACGCACGGATCGGTATGTATAATTCGTACATACCGACTCCGAGGAGCGTGTCATGGAAGCCACCGTGGCCGAACGCGGCCAGATCACCCTGCCCAAGGCGGTGCGTGATGCACTGGGCCTGACCAAGGGCACGCTGCTCAAAGTCGAACTCGACGGCGGCCGCATCATCCTGCGCAAGGATGTCAGCGAAGCGCTGCGCCAAGTGCGCGGCAAGTTCAAGCTGGTCGACGGCATCACCCGCACCGACGACGCGATGCGCGCGATCCGCGGCCGCGCGCCCGGCGACCCGCTCGACCGCTGAGGATGATCGCGGTCGACTCCTCGGTGCTGATCGATGTCCTGATCGGCGACCCCGCTTACGGCGAAGCCTCCGAGGCTTGCATAAGCGAAGCGCTGGCAAGCGACGATGTCGTCATCTGCGACGCCGTCGTCGCCGAAGTGCAGGCGATGCTCGAGACCTCGGTCAGCCTGATCGACACATTGCTGCCGCTCGGCATCCGCTACCTGCCGACGCAGGAGGCCGCCGCAATGCGCGCCGGCCACATGAACAAGCGCTTTCGTTCGCGCGGCGGCAAGCGCGAACGCGTGGTCGCCGATTTTCTGATCGGCGCGCACGCCCTGCTCCAGTGCGGCGGCCTGATCACGCGAGACGACGGCTTCTTTCGCGACTACTTCAAGGGACTGAAGCTGATCGTCCCCAAGCCCTGAACCACTTCCCTTTCACCGACCCTTCATCGTTCGGCCATCAAACGCCACCACCATCGGAGCCCGTCATGCTTCAAGCCTACCGTCAACACGTTGCCGAGCGCGCCGCGCAAGGGATCCCGCCGCTGCCGCTGTCGGCCCAGCAGACCGCCGAGCTGATCGAGCTGCTGAAGGCGCCGCCGGCCGGCGAGGAAGCGGCCCTGGTGGAGCTGATCACGCACCGCGTACC
>DATEFR010000630.1:0-2238 GCA_035280545.1 Burkholderiaceae bacterium
AAAGCTGGAACGACGCGACCTTGTCGGTCCATGCGGTCTTCGCGGCGGCTTCGGCGGCCTTGGCCTTGGCTTCGTCGCTGAGCGGCGGCAGCTTCGCGAGCGCGGAGCAGGCCCACACAGCGCTCAGCGCACCGATGAACACGGGAGCAGCAAGCTTGGCAAGGCGCATGATGTGGTCGATTCCGTTGTCTGTCTGTCTGCGTGGGTCGCGCGCAATGGCGCTCAGTGCTGCGCGGCGGCCGGCGCGCCACCGCTGCCTTCGGCCTGCTTGCTGCGCTGCGCCGGGATCTTGCCGGCCTCGATGTCGTCGTGCCAGAGCTTGTGGTGCTCTTCGGCCCAGCCGGCGTCCACGTAGCCGGTCTTCATCGCCTGGTACGCGCCCTTCATGCCCAGCGTGCCGATGTAGATGTGGCCGAGGAACATGCACATCATCAGGATCGTCGCGACGTCGTGGACCATGTGCGCGACCTGCATGTCGGTGCGCAGGTAGTCGAATCCCGGGAGCACCTTGTCGAGGTAGAGGCCGGAGCCGACGACGACCGTGCCCAGGAGGAGCACACCGCCCCAGAAGATGATCTTTTCGCCGGCGTTGAACCGGCCCGAAGCGGGCTCGGCGCCGCCGAACAGGCCGCCGCCCTTCTTGAGCCACTGCAGGTCGCCGCGGCCGGGGAAGTTGTCGCGCAAGAAGGTGATGAAGACGATCACCAGCGAAACCGCGAACAGCGGCCCGAAGAAGTTGTGCGCAGTCTTCAGCACATAGGTCAGCCAGCCGAACAGCGTGTGGCCGATCACCGGCATCAGGATGAACTTGCCGAATGCCATCACGAGGCCCGAGATCGCGAGCACGCTGAACGCGATCGCGTTGGACCAGTGCGCGGCGCGCTCGAAGTACGTGAAGCGCTCGATCCGCTTGCCGGTGTGGCGCTCGTGACCGCCCAGCGGGCCGCGCGTGAAGTAGAACAGCGCGATCGCGAACAGCACGATGAGGATCAACGCGCCGCCATACGGGATCAGCCACTGGTTGCGCACCTGGCGCCAGGCTTCGCCGGCGTTCGTCACGCGCGAGCCCGGGTACTGCACGAACGGCTGGATCAGCACGCCCTTCTCGGCACCCGGCAGGTTGCTGATGCCCTTTTGCACGCCCGACTCGCGCACGCCGCGCCAGAACGGCGCGTTGTTGCCGGGCTGGCTCTTCGCGCGTTGAGCGTTGGTGTCTTCGGGCTTGGGCGGCTCGGGGGCGACGAAACCGGCCGGCGGGCCGGAAAGTGCAGCCGAAGCGGCCGGTGCCGGCGCGTTCTGCGCGAGTGCAGGCAACGCGATCGCGGCCAGCCATGGCAGCAGCACACGTGCCAGCGAGCGGCCGATCTCAGCGCGCATAGTCGTTCTGGCCTTGGTTGCGCGTCCTGATCTGCGCTTCCCAGGCGGCTTGGTCGCCACCCTTCCAACCGGAGGCGAAGAACGGGCTGCTGGCCCCGGAACTCGGCGCCCACGGCGCGGCGTCGGGCTTTTTGCTCGCGGCGCTCAGCGTCTGCGGCTTCTCGCCGCAAGCGGCCAGCAGGCACGCTACCGCGACGACCGCAAGCGCCGCGTACGCACCGCGCCGCATCACTTCTTCACCTCGCTGGGGGTCGGCGCGGCCATGCTGGTCTGCACCGGCTTGCCGTATGCGGTGCCCCAGCCCCAGACCTCGCTGCCCTTGCCGCGGTTCAGCACACGGGTGCGGAAGATGTCGGCCACCACGTCGCCATCGCCGCCCAGCAGGGCCTTGGTCGAGCACATCTCGGCGCACGCCGGCAGCTTGCCTTCGGACAGGCGGTTGCGGCCGTACTTCGCGTTCTCGGCTTCGCTGCCGTTGGCCTCGGGGCCGCCGGCGCAGAAGGTGCACTTGTCCATCTTGCCGCGCAGGCCGAACTCGCCGTTGGTCGGGAATTGCGGTGCGCCGAACGGGCACGCGTACGAGCAGTAGCCGCAGCCTATGCAGACGTCCTTGTCGTGCAGCACCACGCCTTCGTCGGTGCGGTAGAAGCAGTCGACCGGGCAGACCGCCATGCACGGCGCGTCCGAGCAGTGCATGCAGGCCACCGAGATGCTCTTCTCGCCGGCCACGCCGTCGTTCAGCGTGACCACGCGGCGCCGGTTGACGCCCCACGGCACGTCGTTTTCCGCCTTGCAGGCGGTGACGCAGCCGTTGCATTCGATGCAGCGCTCCGCGTCGCAGATGAATTTCATTCTGGCCAT
>DATEFR010000631.1:0-4641 GCA_035280545.1 Burkholderiaceae bacterium
ACTCGACCAAGTTGGGTTCCTCGACCCGTCGACGCCGCATTGTCGCCCGCCAAGCCTTCTTTACAGTAACACAATATCATACTGCTCCGGTGACGCCATCGCCTCCGCCTGCAGCGAGATCGGCTTGCCGATGAAGTCCGACAGCCCCGCCAGGTGCTGGCTTTCCTCGTCGAGCAGCATCTCGACGACCGCCGCGTTGGCAATCACCCGGAATTCCTTGGGATTGAACTGCCGCGCCTCGCGCAGGATCTCGCGCAAAATGTCGTAACACACGGTGCGCGGCGTCTTGACCTGCCCCTTGCCTTCGCAGGTCGGGCAGACCTCGCACAGCATGTGCGCGAGGGACTCGCGGGTGCGCTTGCGCGTCATCTCGACCAAGCCCAGCTGCGTGAAGCCGCTGACCGTGACCTTGGTGCGGTCACGCGCGAGCTGCTTGCGCAGTTCGGCGAGCACCGCGGTCTGGTGCTCCTCGCGGGTCATGTCGATGAAGTCGATGATGATGATGCCGCCGAGGTTGCGCAATCGAAGCTGGCGCGCGATCGCGGCGCCGGCCTCGAGGTTGGTCTTGAAGATCGTGTCGTCGAAGTTGCGCGCGCCGACAAAACCGCCGGTGTTGACGTCTATCGTGGTCAGCGCCTCGGTCTGGTCGATGATCAGGTAGCCGCCCGACTTCAGCTCGACCCGCCGCGACAGCGCGCGCATCACCTCTTCGTCGATGTTGTACAGGTCGAAGATCGGCCGCTCGCCGTGATAGTGCTCGAGCTTGCCGACCGCGCCCGGCGTGAACTCGGCCCCGAACTTGCCGAGCAGCTCGAACTGCATGCGCGAGTCGATCTTGATCGTCTGGGTGCCTTCGTGCGTGAGGTCGCGCAGCACGCGCTCGACCAGGCTCAGGTCCTGATGCAGCAAAGTGCCGGGTGCGGCCTTGAAGCTCTTCTCGCGCACCGTGGCCCAGGTCTTGCGCAGGTAGCGAATGTCGTCGGAGAGCTCGTCGTCGGTCGCGTCTTCGGCGTTGGTGCGCAGAATGAATCCGCCCTGCGGCCCGCTGCTGCTGCCCTCGGGCAGACTCGCGAGCACGTTCATGCGCGCGCGCAGCTGCTCGCGCAGCTCGGGCGAGCCGATCTTCTGCGAGATGCCGATGTGGTCGTCCTGCGGCAGGAACACGAGCAGCCGGCCGGCGATCGAGATCTGCGTCGACAGCCGCGCACCTTTCGTGCCGATCGGATCCTTGATGACCTGCACGGTCAGCGTCTGGCCTTCGAATACCAGGCGCTCGATCGGCTGCAGCCCCGCGGCGGCCGTGTGCTCGCTGCGCGGCGCGTTGCCGGCGGCACCGCGCGGGGTCACGCCGTTGACCTGCACGTCGGCCACATGCAGGAACGCGGCGCGCTCCAGGCCGATGTCGATGAACGCGGATTGCATGCCCGGCAGCACCCGCACCACCTTGCCGGCATAGATGTTGCCGACGAGGCCGCGCTCGAGCGCGCGTTCGATGTGCAGCTCCTGGACCGCCCCGTTCTCGACGATCGCGACGCGGGTTTCCTGCGGTGCCCAGTTGATCAGGATGTCTTGCATGACGACGGGTGTTCTTGCGCGCGAATCGATTCAGAAAGCGACGCGCGCTTGCCTCAGCAGTTGTGCCGTCTCGTACAGGGGCAAACCCATGATACCGGAGTGGCTGCCGGCGATGTGTTCGATCCACGCGGCGATGTCGCTCTGGATCGCATAGGCGCCGGCCTTGCCGAACGGCTCGCCGCTCGCGACGTACGTGGCGATCGCCGCGTCGGGCATCGCCGCGAAGTGCACCCTCGAAGCGCTGACGGCCTCGGCCACGCGCCAGCGTGGTGCCGTGGCCTTCGCCGACGCCGAGGGCCACGCAAGCGCCACCGCGGTGAGTACACGGTGCGTGTTGCCCGACAACGCGCGCAGCATCGCCACGGCATCGTCGGCATCGCGCGGCTTGCCGAGGATGCGGCGGCCGAGCGCGACGGTCGTGTCGGCGCAGAGGATGGGCGCCGCCTCGTGCCCGCCCGCTCGCCAGCGAGACTGCGCAGCGCGCAGTTTCGCGCGCGTCACGCGCTCGACGTAATCGGCCGGCAGCTCGCCCGGCCGTTCGGCCTCGAGCGCTTCGGCATCTTCGTCGGCACGCGGCAGCAGCAGCTCATGGCGCACGCCGATCTGCTCGAGCAGCTGACGCCGCCTCGGGCTCTGCGAGGCGAGGTAGATGAACGACGGGCGTTCGGGTCGTGAAGCAGGCGGTCGCGGTTCACTCACGGTGATAGGGATGGTTGATCGTCACGGTCCACGCCCGGTACAGCGCTTCGGCCAGGAGGACACGCACGAACGCGTGCGGCAGGGTCAGGTCGGAGAGGCGCAGGGTTTCGTCGGCGCCGGCTTTCAGCGAGGCGTCCAGCCCATCGGGGCCGCCGATCAGCAAGGCGACGTCACGGCCATCCTGCTGCCAGGCGGCGAGGCGCTGCGCGAGCTGCGACGTCGTCATTCGCGCACCGTGTTCGTCGAGGACGACGCGCCGCGCGCCGCGCGGTATGGCCGCGGACAGCCGAGTCGCCTCGGCCGCCATCAGCTGTTCGGCGCTCTTGCCGGCGCTGCGCGGCTCGGCCTTCACGGCTTTCAGCTCCAGCCGCATCTCGGGCGGGAAGCGCTTCGCGAAATCGGCATACGCCGCGTCCGCCCAGGCGGGCTGGCGCTGGCCCACCGCGACGAGCCAGAGTTTCATTCGGCGCGTCGCCGCTCAACCGCGCGTGGCGGTCTTGCGGGCGGCGGGCCTCTTGGCGACTGCCTTCTTGGCCGGAGCCTTCTTCGCGGCCGTCGTCGTCTTCGCCGCTGCGGACTTCGCGGGTGCCGCCTTCTTCGCCGGCGCCTTCTTCGCACCGGCCTTCCCTGCCGCGCTCTTGACACCGACGACGCGTGTCACGCCCGGCTTCACGGGGGTTGCCTTCTTCGCGGGAGCCTTCTTCGCGGCACTGCGTTCGCCCTGATGACCGCGAACGGAGATGGTCTCGGCCCGAACGGGCTTCGGGTGCGCCGCCTTCGCACTCGCCCCGTCGAGCTTCATCTTGACTGGCTTGTCACCCCAGATCTCCTCGAGGTGGTAGTAGTCGCGGATCGCCGGCTGCATCACATGCGCGACCGCGGCCCCGCAGTCGACGATGATCCATTCGCCGTTGTCCTCGCCCTCGAGGCGCGGCACCGGGAAACCCGCGGACTTGACTGACTCGCGCACACTGCTGGCCAGCGATTTGGTCTGCCGGTTGCTCGTGCCCGACGCGATGATCACGCGCTCGAACAGGCTCGACAGATGCTCGGTGTTGAAAACGACGATGTTCTGGCCCTTCACGTCTTCCAGTCCATCGACGATGGCGCGCTGCAGTTTTCGAATGTCCATTCAGCTCCCGGGGGGTCCCACGCGATACAGGTGGTGTTGGTCAATATAGCGCGCCACGTCGGGCGGCACCAGATCGGCAATCGCCAGTCCGTGGCGCAGCCGCTCGCGGATCTCGGTCGACGACACGTCCATCAACGGCAGGTGCACCGCCTCGTGCTCGACCGCGCGCACCTGCACGTCGGCGAGCGGGCTTGCGTCGGGCCGGTCGGCCACCGCGATCGTCACGCGCGCGAGCAGCTCCTGCCAGCCGTGCCAGGTGTGGAAACCCGCATACTGGTCCTGGCCGATGACGAGAAACCAGCGCGCACTCGGCTCGTCGGCCTGCAGCGCGCGCACGGTGTCCAGCGTATAGCTCGGGCCGTCGCGCTCGAGCTCGCTGCGATCCAGCACGAAGCGCGGCTCGGCCGCGATCGCCATGCGCACCATCGCCTCGCGATGCGCCGCGCTGGTGATGCGGCGCGACTTCTGCCAGGGCGCGCCGACCGGTACCCAGCGCAGTTCGGCCAGCGCGAGCTCCGCCAGCGCGACGCGCGCGAGCGCCAAGTGCGCGTTGTGCACCGGGTCGAAACTGCCGCCGAAGATGCCGATGCGCCGCGGCGCTTTCGACGTCACGATGCAGCCTGCTCGGCCGACCCAGGCGCCCACGCGGCCCAATCCCGCGGGCGCAGGAAGTCGCTGTGCAGCCGTGCCTCCGGCGTGCCGGGCTCGGGCTTCCAGTCGTAGCGCCACGCGGCGCGCGGCGGCATCGACATCAGGATGCTCTCGGTACGCCCGCCGGACTGCAGCCCGAACAGCGTGCCGCGATCGAACACCAGGTTGAATTCGACATAGCGGCCGCGCCGGTAGGCCTGGAAATCGCGCTCGCGCTCGCCGTACGGCAGCGCGACACGCCGCTGCAGGATAGGCAAGTACGCCGGCACGAACGCATCGCCGACTGAGCGCAGCATCTCGAAGCCGCGTTCGAAGCCGAGCTCGGTGAGGTCGTCGAAGAAGATGCCGCCGATGCCACGCGGCTCGCCGCGGTGCTTCAGGTAGAAGTACTCGTCGCACCACTGCTTGAAGCGCGGATAGAGCTCGGCGCCGAACGGCGCGAGCGCATCGCGGTTCACGCGGTGGAAGTGTGCGGCGTCTTCCTCGAAGCCGTAGTACGGCGTCAGGTCCATGCCGCCGCCGAACCAGCGCACCGGCTCGCCGTTCGCGGGCTGCGCGCTCAACATGCGCACGTTCATGTGCAC
>DATEFR010000632.1:0-2791 GCA_035280545.1 Burkholderiaceae bacterium
GGCACCGTCGCACCCAGCCTGGCCGGCCCGAAGCGTCCGCAGGACCGCATCGAGATCGGCCATGTCAAACAGCAGTTCATCTCGCTGTTCAGCAAGCCGGTCGCCGAGAACGGCTTCAACCTGCCGGCCGCGACGCTGCACACGCGCGTGCTCGTCAGCGCGAAGGACGCGCCGGCCGACACGACGCCGCCCGATCAGCCGAACAACGCGCCCGGTGCGCCGCGGCCGGTCGAGGAGATGAGCGCGAACCACCCGACGCTGGAAGCCGCGCAGTCGGAGGCTCCGGTCAAGGCGCCGAAGGTCGGCGACCTCTCGCTGGGCCACGGCGACGTGCTGATCGCCGCGATCACCTCCTGCACGAACACCTCGAACCCGAGTGTGCTGCTCGGCGCGGGGCTGCTCGCGAAGAAGGCGGTCGAAGCCGGCCTGAAGGTCGCGCCGCACATCAAGACCTCGCTGGCGCCGGGCTCGCGCATCGTCACCGAATACCTCGAGAAGGCGGGCCTGCTGCCCTATCTCGAGAAGCTGGGATTCACGCTCGCCGCGTACGGCTGCACGACCTGCATCGGCAACGCCGGCGACCTGCGGCCCGAGTTCAACGACGCGATCACGAAGAACGACCTGGTCTGCACCGCGGTGCTCTCGGGCAACCGCAATTTCGAGGCGCGCATCCACCCGAACATCAAGGCGAACTTCCTCGCGAGCCCGCCGCTGGTCGTCGCGTACGCGATCGCCGGCACCGTGCTGAAGGACTTGATGACCGAGCCGGTCGGCAAGGGCAAGGGCGGCCGCGACATCTACCTCGGTGACATCTGGCCCACCAGCGAGGAAATCCACGCGCTGATGAAGTACGCGATGAACGGCCCGGCGTTCAAGCAGAACTACGATCAGGTCAAGACCAAGCCGGGCAAGCTCTGGAACGACATCAAGGGCGTGCAGGGCCAGGTCTACGACTGGCCGAAGTCGACCTACATCGCCGAGCCGCCGTTCTTCGAGAAGTTCGGCATGGAGCCCGCGGCGCTCGACATCGGCGTCAAGGGCGCGCGCGCGATGGCGCTGTTCGGCGACTCGATCACGACCGACCACATCTCGCCGGCCGGCTCGATCAAGGAGTCGTCACCGGCCGGGCTGTGGCTCAAGGAGCACGGCGTGCTCAAGGCCGACTTCAACTCGTACGGCTCGCGCCGCGGCAACCACGACGTGATGATGCGCGGCACCTTCGCCAACGTGCGCATCAAGAACCTGATGATCCCGCCGGCGCTCGACGGCTCGCGCGAGGAAGGCGGCGTGACGCTGTTCCAGCCCCCGAACGGCGGGACCGCCGAAAAGATGTTCATCTACGACGCAGCGATGAAGTACATCGCGCAGGGCACGCCGACCATCGTGTTCGGCGGCGAGGAGTACGGCACCGGCTCGAGCCGCGACTGGGCGGCAAAGGGCACGCAGCTGCTGGGCATCAAGGCGGTGGTCGCGAAGAGCTTCGAGCGCATCCACCGCAGCAACCTGGTCGGCATGGGCGTGCTGCCGCTGCAGTTCAAGCCGGGCGACTCGTGGGAATCGCTGGGCATCAAGGGCGACGAGACCTTCGACGTCGAGCTCGGCAGCGAGATCAAGCCGCAGCAGGGCGCGACACTGGTCATCACGAACCCGGACGGCGCGAGCCGCCGCGTGCCGCTGACCCTGCGGATCGACACGCCTATCGAGGTCGACTACTACAAGCACGGCGGCATCCTGCCGTTCGTTCTCCGGCAGCTATTGGCAGCCTGAGAACGCGTGGAGCCGTTCAAGAACCTGATCAACGCGGGCACGGTGCGCGAGATCGGCGCGCAGCTCGCGCGGGCCTGGCCCGCGTTCGATCGCCAACGTTTCGAGAAGCTCGCGACCAGCGGGCTAGAGGCGCTCGAGTTCAAGGCACGCGCGCGGCACCTCTGCGCTGCGCTCGAGGCCACGCTGCCCGACGACTTCGACGCGGCCGCGGCGGTGCTCGAGGCCAGCCTCGCGCCCATCGGCACCAGCCGCAGCACGGTCGCACCCGATGCGCCGCGGCCCGATGGGCTGAACGGCTGGGCCGTCTGGCCGCTGGGCGAGTACGTCGCGCGGCGCGGCCTCGCAACGCCGGAGCGCGCGCTGCGCACGCTGCATGCGCTGACGCAACGCTTCACCGCCGAATGGCCGCTGCGCACGTTCATCGAAGCGCATCCCGAGCTGACCTTCGCGACGCTCGCGGTCTGGGCGAACGACGCGAGCGAGCACGTGCGCCGCCTCGTCAGCGAAGGCAGCCGTCCGCGCCTGCCGTGGGGACTGCAGCTCAAGGGCCTGATCGCCGATCCGTCACCCACCCTGCCGCTGCTGCTCGCGCTGCAGGACGACGAGAGCGAGTACGTGCGGCGCAGCGTCGCGAACCACCTGAACGACATCGCGAAGGACCATCCCGCGATCGTCGCCGCGTGGATCGAGGCGCACTTGCCGGACGCGCCGGCGCAGCGCCGCGCTTTGCTGCGGCATGCGAGCCGCACGCTGATCAAACGCGGCGACGCACGCATCCTGAAGGCATGGGGATTGGGCCGCAAGCTGCGCGGCGCCGCGACGCTGGCGCTCGCCCCGAAGCGCGTCGCGCTGGGCGACAGCCTCGAGCTCGCGGTCACACTGCAGTCGAGCGCACGCGCGGTGCAGAAGCTGGTCGTCGACTACGCGGTGCACCACGTCAATGCCAACGGCGCGACCTCGCCGAAGGTGTTCAAGGGCTGGGTGCTGGAGCTCGCGCCCGGCGAACAGCGGGCGCTGCGCAAGC
>DATEFR010000633.1:0-14500 GCA_035280545.1 Burkholderiaceae bacterium
CAAGGCGGTCGACATGCTAACCAGCGCCGCGATCAAGGAGATGATCGTGCCCAGCCTGCTGCCGGTGGTCGTGCCCATCGTCGTCGGCCTGCTACTCGGCCCGGCCGCACTCGGCGGCCTGCTGATGGGCACCATCGTCACCGGCCTGTTCGTCGCGATCAGCATGTGCACCGGCGGCGGCGCCTGGGACAACGCAAAGAAGTACATCGAGGACGGCCACCACGGCGGCAAGGGCAGCGATGCGCACAAGGCCGCGGTGACCGGCGACACGGTCGGCGACCCGTACAAGGACACTGCCGGCCCGGCCGTGAACCCGCTGATCAAGATCATCAACATCGTCGCGCTGCTGATCGTGCCGCTGCTGCCGGCGGGCATGGCCGCCGGCGTATCCACCAGTTCGCACGGCGCTGCACCCGCTGCGGCAGCAGTGGCGACGGCCACTGCAGAGGCGGCCTCGTTCAAGGTCGAGAACGGCGTCGTCAAGTTCTATTTCGCCACCGGCAAGGCGGAGGTCGCCGGCGGCGCGGATGCGGCGCTGGCCGACGTCGCCAAAGGCGTTGCGGGCGGCAAGACGGCCGTTGTCAGCGGCTACACCGACGCGACCGGCGATGCGGCGAAGAACGAAGAGCTGGCGAAGCAGCGCGCCTTCGCCGTGCGCGACGCGTTGAAAACCGCCGGCGTCGCCGAGGACAAGATCGAGCTGAAGAAGCCCGAGGCGCTGACCGGCTCGGGCACGAATGCCGACGCGCGACGCGTCGAGGTTGCGCTGCAATAACCGCAGCACGTTGCCCTTGAAGCGGCGGGCGCTGCTGGGCGGCGCGGCGCTGGCCGCGGCCGGCGCCTGCTCTCGATCGGAGCCGCCGCCGGCATCGGCTCCCCCGTCGCCGTGGGCATTCCGGCCCGCACCGGACGAGTTCCGCGCCGACGCACTGCTCGACCTGCGATCGCTCAACGAAGCGGTCGCCGGCGAAACCGGCTTCATCCGGGTCGGCGCGAACGGTGACTTCGTACGCGGCGACGGCACGCCCATCCGCTTCTGGGCCGTCAACACCGATGTCGCGCGCCGTCCATTCGCCGCGGCGCCGCTCGGCCCGCGTAGCGCGCCCGACCTCGCCCGGCATGCACGCTTCCTCGCGAAGCGCGGCGTCAACATGGTGCGATTGCATCGGCAGCTCGGCCCGGCGATCGATGCACACCCGGATGCTGCCTTCGACGACATCGACGAGGTCGAGCGCGATTCGATCTGGCGCACCGTCGCCGCGATGCGCCGCGAGGGCATCTACACGACGATCTCGCCGTACTGGGCCGCGATGCTGAAGCTCTCGTCCGCCTGGGGCTTCGCGGGCGGGGCCCAGCAGCCAGCGTTCGGGTTGCTCTTCTTCGACGAGATGCTGCAGAACGCGTACAAGTCCTGGCTGCGCAAGCTCTTCGCCGAGCGCAACCCGTACACCGGCGTGTCGCTGGCCGACGATGCGAGCGTCGCACTGATCCAGCTGCAGAACGAGGACAGCCTCCTGTTCTGGACCGTCGACGGCATCCAGGATGCGCAACGCGAGAAGCTCGAGGCGCGCTTCGGCACCTTCCTCACGCGCAAGTACGGCTCGCTCGCGGCGGCGGCGCAAGCCTGGAACGGCGACCGTGCGCCGCGAGATGCACCGCAGGCGGGCCGCATCGCGCTGCTGCCGCTCTGGGAGCTGACGCGCGGTCCGGCTGGCTCCGGATCGGCCGGCGGCCCGATGGCCGCGTTGCGTGCCGGGATCGACTGGGTCCGCCGCGGCCCTGGCCACGAGACGCGCCGCGCCGACCAGGCCGAGTTCTATGCACGCACGATGTTCGACTTCAACCGGGCCACCGTGAAGTTCCTGCGCGAAGAGGTCGGCGCGAAGCAACTGATCAACGCCGGCAACTGGAAGACCGCGAACAACGCGCGTCTGAACGACCTCGAGCGCTGGAGCTACACGGCGGCCGAGGTCGACGCCGTCAATGTCTACACCGGCGGTCTGCACGAAGGCGGGAGCAGCGGCTGGGCGATCGTCGCCGGCGACCGTTTCACCAGCGAGAGCGTGCTGCTCGATCCGCGCGCGCTGCCGGTCAACCTGCGCCAGACCGCAGGCCGGCCCATGCTCGTGACCGAAGGCGGCTGGGTCCTGCCGAACGCGTATGCGGCCGAAGGCCCGTTCCTGATCGCGGCGTATTCCTCGTTGAACGGGATCGACGGCTACTGCTGGTTCTCGACGACCGACGAAGCTTGGTCACCGCCACAATCGGCGAACGGCTACGCGCCCTCGCAGCAGAAGTGGACCTTCGCGACGCCGGACGTGCTCGGCACTTTCCCCGCGGCCGCCCTCGCCTATCGACGTGGCGACCTCCGGCAAGGGCTGCCCGTGCTCGTCGAGCGCCGCGCGGCCGGCGACCTGTGGCGGCGCAAGGCACCGCTCGTTGCAGAAGAGACGAGCTTCGATCCGAACCGGGACGCGACGCGGCCAGTGCGCACGGGGCACGACGCCTTGGCAGTGCCGCCGGAGGCGTTCCTGGTCGGGCCGGTGCAGGTGAGCTTCGAGGTCACGACGAGCTCGGCCGAGATCCGTTCGGACGAGCTCTCCAAGGCGCTGGCCGAGCCGGGGGTGATCCGCGCGAACACCGGGCAGATCGCGTTCGACGCCGCACAAGGCTTCTGCACGATCGACTCGCCGTTGACGCAAGGCGTCGCCGCGCACTTCGCGCGTGGGCCGACGCACCAGCTCTCGGATGTGCGCTTCACCTCGCGCAACCGCTATGGCGCCGCGATGGCCGTCTCGCTCGACGGCTTGCCGCTGCGCAGCTCGCGCCGCATCCTGATCCAGTACGGCACGCAAAGCCGGCCGACCGGATGGAAAGAAGTGCCGACCACGATCGCACGCGCAGGCCAAGCGCCCGTCCCGGGCTACGTGCTCGAGTCGTTCGGCGCGGCGCCGTGGCAAGTGGTGCGGGCGCAGCTCGAAGTCAGCGTGCGCAATCCGGGGCTCACGAGCGGGACCGTGCTCGACATGAATGGCATGGCCGTGGCAACGCTCGCGCTGAAACGCTCCGCGACGCAGGTCGAATTCAGTTTCCCCGAGTCGGCGATGTACGTCGTTCTGCGCTGAACGAGACCGGCGGCGAAGGCCGGACGCGTTCGACCCCTATAATGCGAAGCTCATCGGGGCGTAGCGCAGCCTGGTAGCGCACTTGCATGGGGTGCAAGGGGTCGCGAGTTCGAATCCCGCCGTCCCGACCATTTCTCGCTGATAAAGACGAAAAACAGCCCCGGAAGGCCTTCCTTCCGGGGCTGTTTTCTTTTCCGACGCGCACCGGGGGCGCCTTCCTACGCAACTCGCTTTGGACGTCTGCTAGTGCCCCTTGCGCAAGCCCGGTGAAATGGTCATCGTGCGAATTGCGCTTGTTGCCCCCTTGATCGAGAGTGTCCCGCCGCAGCGTTATGGCGGTACCGAGCGGGTCGTTTCGTACTTGAACGAAGCGTTGATCGAACTCGGCCACGACGTCACGCTGTACGCCAGCGGAGACTCTAGAACGCATGCCTCGCTGGTCGCGGTGATTCCGCGCAATCTGCGCGGCGACGGTCGCGAAGGCGCTTGGCCAATCTGGACCACGCTGATGCTGGAACGGGTATTTCGGGACGCCGAGCGCGGCGCCTTCGACTTGATCCATTTCCACGTCGACATGCTGCACTATCCGCTGGCAAGGCGATGCCGCACGCCCTGCGTGACGACGCTCCACGGCCGGCAGGACTTGCCCGGACTCGCCGCCCTGTACCAGCATTTCGCGGACCTGCCGCTGGTGTCGATCTCGGACAGCCAGCGCGAGCCGTTGCCGCATGCGAACTGGCTCGCCACGATCCATCACGGGCTGCCGCTGAATCTCTATCGCTACCACCCGCAGGCCCAGAACTACTTTTGCTTTGTCGGCCGCATCTCGCCCGAGAAACGCGTCGATCGCGCGATCGAGATCGCGATCGGCTGCAACGTCCCGCTGAAGATTGCCGCGAAGGTCGACAACGCCGACCGCGCCTATTTCGAGCAGCGCATACGCCCGCTGCTGCCGCACCCGCTGATCGAGTACCTCGGCGAGATCGGCGAGGAGGAAAAGAACGACGTCATCGGCAACGCGCGCGCCTTGCTGTTCCCCATCGATTGGCCCGAACCGTTCGGGCTGGTGGCGGTCGAAGCGCTGGCGTGCGGAACGCCGGTCATCAGCTATCCGTGCGGCGCAGTCCCCGAGATCCTGCGGCACGGCATCGACAGCTTCATTGTCCACGACCAGGAACAGGCGATTTCGATGGCGCGCAACATCGAGCAGATCGCGCGCGCAAACTGCCGGGCGTCGTTCGAGCAGCGCTTCAGCGTTGCGACAATGGCCGAGCGCTACCTCGATGTCTACCGTACGCTGATCCGCCGCCCCGCCGACGCTGTTCAGGAGCATTGGAATGGCCGACAAGATCCTCATCGGCAACAAGTGGTACGTCGCCGCCACCTCGGCGAGGAACGAGCAGAGTCCGCAAGTCCTCAAGAATGACGAAACGTTCGTCATGTTCGACCACTTCGGGGATCTGCAGGTCCACGGCGTGGGCGACGAGGGCCTCTATCACGACGACACGCGCTATCTCGCCTATCAGGAACTGACCATAGACGGCGTGCGGCCGCTGTTCCTCGGTTCGTCGATCAAGGACAACAACAGCCTCCTGATCATCGAGCTGATGAACCCGGATCTGGCGCGAGACGAGCGGGTTCTCGTCGCCAAAGGCACGGTCCACATCCTGCGCGCCAAGCTGTTGTGGCGCGGGGCCTGCTACGAACACCTGCGCGTGACCAACCACGGGCGAGAGGCATTCGAGGCGGATGTCGCCCTCCATTTCGCGGCCGACTTCAGCGATCTGTTCGAAGTGCGCGGCATGTCGCGCCCGCAGCGCGGCGAACGTCTGGAGAGCGTGGTGGACGCGTCCACGGTGCAACTGCGCTATCGCGGGCTGGACGGCCGCTTGCGCACGACACAGCTGCGGTTCGAGCCCGAGCCCAGCGTGCTCGACGAGCGCGAGGCACGGTTCTGCATCCGGCTTCAGCCCGGCCACGAGGTGCACCTCTACTGCACCGTGAGCTGCGAGCGTGACGACGCAGCGGGAATCGACTCTGCCGGTGCCGGCAACTACGACCAGGCATTGCGCCTGGCGCAGGCCGAGCGCGGGCGCATGGCCGGGATGCGCTGCCAGATCGAGACCTCGAACCCGCTGGTCAATCTCTGGCTCGATCGATCGTCCAGCGACCTGACGATGCTGACCACGACGCTGGCCAGCGGGCCCTATCCGTATGCGGGCGTTCCGTGGTATTCGACGACCTTCGGTCGCGATGGGATCCTGACCGCGCGGGCGATGCTGTGGACCGATCCGTCGATCGCTCGCGGCGTCCTCGGGTTCCTGGCGGCCACGCAGGCCACCGAACGCGAGCCCGAACGCGACGCGGAGCCCGGCAAGATCCTGCACGAAGCGCGGCGCTGCGAAATGGCGGCCACCGGCGAGATTCCGTTCGGCCGCTACTACGGCAGCGTCGATTCCACGCCGCTGTTCGTCGCGCTGGCCGGCGCGTACTACCAGCGCACGGGCGACCTGGCGTTCATCCGCAGCATCTGGCCGAACGTGGTCGCGGCGCTGGAGTGGATAGATCGCGATGGCGACATCGACCGGGACGGCTTCGTCGAATACGCGCGACGCAGCCGCGAGGGGCTGGTCCAGCAGGGCTGGAAGGATTCGCAGGACTCGGTCTTTCATGCCGACGGCACGCTGGCGCAGGCGCCGATCGCACTGTGCGAAGTGCAGGGCTATGTGTACGAAGCCAAGTTGCTCGCGGCCGAACTCGCCCATCACCTCGGCGACGATGCGATGGCCACCCGGCTGCGTTTCGCCGCCGCGGATCTGAAACGCAACTTCGCGCAGCAGTTCTGGTGCGATGACCTGGGGAGCTACGCGATCGCGCTCGACGGCGCGAAACAGCCGTGCCGTGTCGCGGCGTCGAATGCCGGTCATGCGCTGTGGAGCGGCATCGCCACGCCGCAGCATGCGAGGCAGATCGTCGACCTGCTGATGAGCGAACGTTTCTTCAGCGGCTGGGGCATCCGCACGATCGCGCGCGGCGAGCCGCGCTACAACCCGATGTCGTATCACAACGGCTCGATCTGGCCGCACGACAACGCGATCATCGCGGCCGGCATGGCCCGCTATGGCCACACGAAGGACGCGATGCGCATCCTCGGCGGCATGTTCGATTCGAGCCTGTACTTCGACCACTACCGGCTTCCGGAGCTGTTCTGCGGATTCCCGCGGCGCCCCGGCGAAGGACCGACGCTGTACCCGGTGGCCTGTTCGCCCCAGGCTTGGGCCGCGGCCGCGGTGTTCGGCGTGCTGCAGGCCTGTCTCGGACTGAACTTCGAGCCCGTCAAGCCCAAGGTGGCGATGACGGCACCCCACCTGCCGGAGTTCATCCAGTGGATGCGCATCAGCCGGCTGAACGTGCGCGAACACAGCCTGGACGTGATGCTGCAACGCTATCGCAACAACGTGGGCGTCGAGGTCACGCAGCGCAGCGGCGCCCTGGACGTCGTGGTCGAGTTGCAGTAGCGCACGGCCGACGGGTCCATTCCCGGAAACCGCAAGCGAGGTTGCGGCGCAGTCCGACAGACGCCCTCGGCCCCGCCGCGCAGATTCGAGTTCTCGAAGACCCGACGGGAGAGCTCACGATGATCCGCAAACTGGCCTCCGGCCAATATCGCCTTTACTCGCGCAAGATCGATCCCAGGACGGGCAAGCGGCGCAACCTGGGCACCTTCGATTCACGCGAAGCCGCGCTGAAGCACGAACGCGAAGTCCAGTTCTTCAAGCGGCATTGAGCGCCGCGAGGCGGCGTCTCGCCGCATGCGACATGAAGGCCGCCGAAGACCCGCAGCGCCCGGCCCGACTCGTGCGGGTCAGCGACCGCGCGCCCGGCATCTCGAGGCTGCGGCGCGGCAGCGGCTTCAGCTATCGCGACGCGCGCGGCCGCACGTTGACCGACGCTGCCGATTTGCGCCGCATACGCTCGCTGGCGATCCCGCCGGCCTACACGAACGTTTGGATCTGCGCGCGTGCCGACGGCCATCTGCAGGCCACCGGCTTCGACGCGCGCGGCCGCAAACAGTACCGTTATCACCCGCGCTGGCGGCAGCAGCGCGACGCCCACAAGTTCGACCGCTTGATCGACTTCGCATCGGCTTTGCCGCGCATACGGGCCCGCGTGGCGCGCGAGCTTGCCCGCGTCGACGAGCCTGGCCTCGCGCGCGAGGTCGTGCTGGCCGCCATCGTCCGGCTGCTGGACACGACGCTCACCCGCATCGGCAACGATGAGTACGCGCGCGAGAACCGATCCTTCGGGCTGACAACGCTGCAAAACCGGCATGCCGAGGTACAGGACGATCGCCTGCGGCTGCGCTTTCGCGGCAAGAGCGGTGTGTTGCACGACGTGACCGTGACCGACCTGCGCGTCGCCCGCATCGTCAGCCGTTGCCTGAGCCTGCCGGGGGCAGACCTGTTCCAGTATGCCGATGCCGGGACGACGGCGGTACGCGCCATCACGGCCTCCGACGTCAACGACTTCCTGCGTGAGACCGGCGGGACCGACATCAGCGCGAAGGACTTTCGAACCTGGCACGCGAGTGTCAAAGCCTTGGATCTCGCTTGCAAGGAGCTGACTCGGCAGGATATGCCCCCGCCAGGGCGCGGGCGCTCGGCCCGCCGCGGCCGCGTGCAGCGGGTTCTCCGTGAAGTCGCGGCGCAGCTCGGCAACACCGTGACCGTCTGCCGGAAGTCGTACGTGCATCCGGCCGTGCTGGGCGTGCTGGCTGCTTCGCCACCGCTGGCCGGCGGGCCGCGCCCCATGCGCCGATGCTCGGGGCTGCGCCGTGTCGAGCTTCGGTTCCTGGCTTTTCTCGAGAGTTCGGCTGGAGCGCCGGAGGGTGCCGCTCAGCCCGCGAGCAAGCCGCGGATCGACAGCAGCTCCTGACGCATCTGCGGCATCGACAGCGCGCTCAGCGTCGCAACTTCCGGCTGCGGCAGCGGCTCGGTACGCGAGCCGGACAATGCGGCGGCCGGTTCGATTTCGGCCACGATCTCGCTGTTGTCGATCAGCGCCTCGTCGGCCTCGGCCTGCCCTGCATCGACGCCCAGCGGTTCAGCATGCCCGCGCGCTTGCGCCGCCTCGGTCAGCCGATTGCGCGCGCCACTGATCGTGAAGCCCTGCTCGTACAGCAGCTCACGGATACGCCGGATCAGCAGCACCTCGTGGTGCTGGTAGTAGCGGCGGTTGCCGCGCCGCTTCATGGGCTTGAGTTGGGTGAACTCCTGCTCCCAGTAGCGCAGCACGTACGGCTTGACACCGCACAAGTCACTCACCTCACCAATGGTGAAGTAGCGCTTGGCCGGAATTGGAGGGAGCGCTTTCTCCATGAAAATCAAAGAGTTCGACGCGAAATGCTAAGACTTTACTCGAACTCTTCTTCGGGCGGTATGTCGCCCTGCACGACTCCTTTCAATTTGTGACTGGCGTGAAATGTGACCACGTTTCGCGCCTTGATCGGGATCGCCTCGCCGGTGCGCGGGTTGCGCCCGGGCCGCGGCGCCTTGCGCCGGATGTTGAAGTTGCCGAAGCCGGAGAGCTTGACGTCGTCGCCCGACACCAGCGTCGCGTGGACCAGGTCGAAAAACGCCTCGACCATGTCCTTGGACTCGCGTTTGTTCAGGCCCAGGCGCTCGAACAGCAGTTCGGCCAGCTCGGCCTTGGTCAGCGTCGGCGTCTCGAGAGTCGGCAGCAGCACCGGCTTGGGCACGACGGCACGCTCGTCGTCCTCCGGCAGCTCGCCGTTGCGCGCGGGATCGCCGGTGGCCGCGTTGTCAGCAGTCATCGTCGTCCGCCCTTCAGCCGCGCAGACGCACGCCGAGCGTCTCGGTCAGCGCCGCCAGGACGTCCTTCATCGCCGCGTCGATGCGCTCGTCGGTCAGCACGGCCTCCTCGTCGAGCAGCTCGATGCGCACCGCGAGGCTGCGCTCGCCGGCGGCGATCTCGGAAGTCGGTTGCGTCGGCTTGTAGACGTCGAAGAGCTGCGCGGAGCGCACGAGACGGGCGGCGCTCGACCGACCCGCTGCCGCGCGGATCGCTTCCAGCAGCGCATCGTGGGTCACGCGCTCGCCCGCAATCAGCGCCAGATCCCGCCACACCGGCTGCAGCCGCGGCACCGGCGCGAAAGCCGGCAGCGTGCGCTGCTGGGTCGCCGCGAGGTCGAGCTCGAACAGCACCGGCGCACTCGGCAGCTCGTAGGCCTGGCGCCAGCGTGGATGCAGCTCGCCGACCCAGCCGATGACCTTGCCGGCCAGCTCGACGCGCGCGCAGCGGCCCGGATGCATGGCCGGGTGCGTGTCGGCCACGAACCTGGCCTGCGCCGGAGCGAGCAGCGCCTCGACATCGCCCTTCACGTCGAAGAAGTCGACCGCGCGTTCCTTCGCGCCCCATTGGGTTTCATCGACCGGCCCGATTGCCAGCGCCGCGACGCGCATGGGCTGCGCGACACCGGCCACGCTGGTGTCGCTCGCCGGCACGGCCGCATCGCGCGAAAACACGCGACCGACCTCGAACAAGCGCACGCGCGCGGCCTTGCGCGCGAGGTTGAACTTGCACGCGTTGATCAGGCTGCCGACCAGGCTCGAGCGCATCACCGCGAGCTGGCTGGCCATCGGGTTGACGAGCTGGATCGGATCGGGATTGCCGGCGAGTTCGTGCTCCCAGCGTTCCTCGACGAAGCTGAAGTTGATCGTCTCCTGGTAGTCGAGCCCGGCCAGGCGGTGCCGCACGTCGTCGCCGCTGCGCGTCGACTCGCTGCGCACGCGGGCAGCCAGCACGGCCTGCGGCGCGGTCTCGGGCAACAGGCCGTAGCCCAGCACGCGGATCACTTCCTCGATCAGGTCTTCCTCGATCTGCAGATCGAAGCGCCAGCTCGGCGGCACGACATGCAGCCGGCCAGGCTCGCTGCGGAACTCGAGTCCGAGGCGGCGCATCACGTCCTCGCACTGCGCCTGCGTCACCGGCATGCCGATCACCTTGGACGCGCGTTCGACGCGCAAGGTCACGGGCTCGCGCTTCGGCAACGCCAGCGTCTGATCGTCCATCGGGCCGCAGCGGGTCTCGGCGCTGCCGCAGATCTCGACGATCAACTGCGTGATGCGCTCGATGTGCTCGACGGTCAGCGCCGGATCGACGCCGCGCTCGAAGCGGTAACCCGCGTCGGTCGAGAAGTTGAAGCGGCGCGAGCGGCCGGCCACGGCCTCGGGCCACCAGAACGCGGCTTCCACATACACGTTCTTCGTGCCGTCCGACACCGCGGTCGCGTCGCCGCCCATGATGCCGGCGAGCGATTCGACCGACTCATGGTCGGCGATCACGCCGACATCCGGCCCGAGCTCGACGGTGCTGCCGTTCAGCAGCTTCAGCGATTCGCCGAGCCGACCCCAGCGCACGACCACGCCGCCGTGGATCTTGTCGAGGTCGAAGATGTGCGACGGCCGGCCATACTCGAACATCACGTAGTTCGAGATGTCGACCAGCGCCGTCACCGAGCGCTGGCCACAGCGCGCGAGCCGGTCGACCATCCACGCCGGCGTCGCCGCCTGGGTGTCGACGTTGCGGATGATGCGGCCCGAGAAGCGGCCGCACAGATCGTTCGCCTCCACCTTCACCGGCAGCACGTCGCGATGCGTGACCGGCGCCGGCGTGAACGCCGGCTGCTTCAGCGGCGCGCCGGTCAGCGCGGCGACCTCGCGCGCGATGCCGTAGACGCTCAGGCAGTGGCCGAGGTTAGGCGTGAGCTTCAGCGTCAGCAGCGTGTCGTCGAGCTTCAGGTGCTCGCGGATGTCCTGCCCGACGGGCGCCTTCGAATCGAGGACCAGCAGCCCGCCGTGGTCATCCGAGAGCTTCAGCTCGCGCGCCGAGCACAGCATGCCCTGGCTCTCGACGCCGCGCAGCTTGCCGAGCTTGATCACGAAGGGCGCACCGCCCTCCTCGGCCGGCGGCAGCTCGGCACCGACCAGCGCGCACGGCACCTTGATGCCGGCACGCACGTTCGGCGCGCCGCAGACGATATTCAAGGTCTCGCCGGCGCCAGCATCCACCTGGCAGACGCTGAGCCGGTCGGCGTTCGGATGGCGCTCGACCGCCACCACCTCGGCCACGACCACCTTCGAAAACGGCGGCGCGGCAGGGCGTGCCTCTTCGACCTCCATGCCGGACATGGTCAGCAGTTCGGCGAGCTGCGCGCTCGTGATCGGCGGGTCGCAGAACTCGCGCAGCCAGGACTCGGGGAATTGCATCGTGTGGGTCGCTTCTTCTCGTGGTTGTCGTCGTCAGTTGAACTGCGCCAGGAAGCGCAGGTCACCCTCGAAGAACAATCGCAGGTCGCTGATGCCGTAGCGCAGCATCGCCAGCCGGTCGATGCCCGAGCCGAACGCGAAGCCGATGTAGCGCTCCGGATCCAGCCCCATGTTGCGCACGACCTGGGGGTGCACCTGGCCCGAGCCCGAGACCTCGAGCCAGCGCCCCGCCAGCGGGCCGGCTTCGAACATGATGTCGATCTCGGCGCTGGGTTCGGTGAACGGGAAGTAGCTCGGGCGGAAACGCAGCGTCAGCGCGTCGGTCTCGAAGAACGCGCGCACGAAGTTCAGGTACAGGACCTTCAGGTCCTTGAAGCTGACGTTCTCGCCTATCCACAGGCCCTCGACCTGGTGGAACATCGGCGAGTGCGTCGCGTCGTTGTCGACGCGGTAGGTGCGGCCCGGCGCGATCACGCGGATGTCGGGCATCGTCGCCTGGCCTTCGTACTTCTTCGCGTGGGCGCGCGCGTAGCGCACCTGCATCGGCGAGGTGTGCGGGCGCAGGTTCAGCCAGGCGCCGCGCTCGTCCTTGATGTCGACGTAGAACGTGTCCTGCATCGAGCGCGCCGGGTGGTTCTCGGGGTTGTTCAGCGCGGTGAAGCTGTACCAGTCGGTCTCGATCTCGGGACCGTCGGCCACGTCGAACCCCATCGCCCCGAAGATCGCCTCGATGCGCTCGCGCGCTCGCATGATCGGGTGCACGCCGCCCGTGCCGCGCGTGCGCCCTGGGAGGCTCACGTCCAGTGCCTCGGCCTGCAGCTGGCGGTCGAGCTCGGCCTGCGCGAGCGCGTCGCGGCGTGCGTTCAGCGCCGCTTCGATCTGCTGCTTGGCCGCGTTGATCAACGCGCCGCGCGACTTCTTCTCGTCGACCGAGAGCGCCGCCAACGCCTTGAGCTGCTCGGTGATGCGCCCGGCCTTGCCGAGGTAACGCGCCTTCGCGTTCTCCAGCTCGGCCGGCGTCGGCGCCTGCGCGAATTCGGCCTGCGCTTCGTGCACGAGGGGATCGAGATCTGTCATGGGCGAAGTCGGAAACGAAAAACAAAAAAGGCCGCACACGAAGTCGGCCTTCAAAGCTTGCGAGCGACCGGCGCGGCGAACCGCGCCGGGCACGAAACATCAAGCGAGCTGGGCCTTCACCTTCTCGACGATGCTGCCGAAAGCGGCAGGATCGTTCACGGCCATATCGGCCAGGACCTTGCGGTCGATGTCGATCTTGGCCTTCTTCAGGCCGGCCATGAACTTGCTGTAGGTGACGCCCGCGCTGCGGCTCGCCGCGTTGATACGGGCGATCCAGAGCTGGCGGAAGACGCGCTTCTTGGTACGGCGGTCACGGTAGGCGTATTGCCCGGCGCGCATGACCGCTTCCTTGGCAATCCGGAAGACATTCTTGCGACGGCCGCGGAACCCCTTGGCGAGCGCGAGAACCTTCTTGTGACGTGCACGTGCGGTGACACCACGTTTGACGCGAGGCATGTGTTTTCTCCTGTCCTAGTCGATCAGAGACCGGCAAACGGCAGCATCTGCGCCATGTGCCCCATGTTGGTCTCGTGCACGGTGACGGCGCCACGCAGGTGACGCTTGTTCTTCGTGGTCTTCTTGGTCAGGATGTGGCGCTTGAACGCCTGGCCCCGCTTGACGGTGCCGCCCGGACGAACGCGGAACCGCTTGGCCGCGCTTTTCTTGGTCTTCATTTTGGGCATGACTGCTCCTTTTACGTTGCTGCTGCAGGCGCCGGCAAACTCTGCCGTCTTGTAGGCCTGCAACCGCTTCTGACAGCGCCCCGGCGACCAAACCGAAGCGCTGAACTCTCGAAATCCAGGGTTACTTGCGCTTGGGCGCGAGCACCATGATCATCTGCCGGCCTTCGAGCTTGGGCATGTGCTCGACCACCGACACATCGGCCAGCTCATCGCGAATCCGCTCGAGCAGACGCATCCCGATGTCCTGGTGCGTGATCTCGCGGCCGCGATAGCGCAGCGTCACTTTCCCCTTGTCGCCATCCTCGGCGATGAATCGCCGCAGGTTGCGCATCTTGATCGCGTAGTCGCCTTCGTCCGTGCCCGGGCGGAACTTGACTTCCTTGATCTCGATGATCTTTTGTTTGCTCTTCGCTTCCGCGGCCTTCTTCTGCTCCTGGTACTTGAACTTGCCGTAGTCCATCAAGCGGCACACGGGCGGGTCGGCCTGGGCGACGATCTCGACCAGGTCCACGTCGTATTCACCGGCGAGGCGCAAGGCCTCGGTGATGCTCACAACGCCCAAGGGCTCGTTTTCGGGCCCGTTCAAGCGGACTTCAGGAGCCATGATCTCCCGGTTCAGGCGGTGTTTGCGCTCTGCGTTCGGAGTACGGCGGTCAGCGAAAGTAGCGATATCAAATTCCTTTAGTGGACTCCAAGGCACGGAACCCAAAAACAAGTCTCACACGCGCCCCCACAAGCCAGATGCCTGCCGTCCCAACCGGCGAAGCATGTTTTCAGACTCTTTGGGCAATGTCAGCGGCGATCTTCTGTGCGAAGTCGGCCAATGGCATCACACCGAGGTCCTGGTTGCCCCGGGCGCGCACCGCAACGGCCCCGCTTGCCTTCTCCTTGTCACCAACCACAAGGATGTACGGGACCTTTTGCAAGGAATGCTCGCGGATTTTATACGTAATCTTCTCGTTGCGCAAATCAGACGCAACTCTAAGTCCTTGTTTTTGCAGCGTTTTGGCTACTTCCCGGGCGTAATCCGCTTGGCCGTCAGTGATATTGAGGACGCTGACCTGCTGCGGCGCCAACCAAGCCGGCAGCGCGCCCGCATGGTGCTCGACCAGCATGCCGATGAATCGCTCGAAACTACCGACGATCGCCCGGTGCAGCATCACCGGATGGGCCCGCCCGCTAGCCTCGGTCACGTACTCGGCGCCCAGGCGCTCGGCCATGTTGAAGTCGACCTGCATCGTGCCGCACTGCCACTGGCGGCCGAGCGCGTCCTTCAGCGTGTACTCGATCTTCGGCCCGTAGAACGCGCCATCGCCGGGGCTGACCG
>DATEFR010000634.1:0-8290 GCA_035280545.1 Burkholderiaceae bacterium
TGGTGCGCCTTCTCGAGCACGGCCACGTCATGGCCGCGCTCGGCCAGCAGCGCCGCAACCGTCGACCCCGCCGGGCCGCCGCCGATGACCAGCACGTCGCACGCGAAGTCGGCGTGCGGCGGCGCGGTACCGGATTCAGGATTGATGGCGGTCGGCATCAGCGGGGGGCGTGCGAGGATCGAAAACAGCGGGCGGATTGTATCGTTGCGCCCCCGTCACGCAGCCCCCAGGCTGAGGCCTTGCCCGGCTCGCCTTCCGGGGCCGGCACCCGCTCGTCAGAACGGGCCGGACGGACTCACTCGCCCAGGTACGCCGCCCGCACCTTCGGATCGTCGAGCAGCACCTTGGCGTTGCCGCTCATCGTGACCTCGCCCGAGTCCATCACGTAGCCGCGCGAGGCGAGCTGCAACGCACGGCTGGCGTTCTGCTCGACCAGCAGCACGGTCGTGCCGCGCTTGTGGATGTCGTCGACGACCTCGAAGATCTTGTCGACCATGATCGGCGACAAGCCCATCGACGGCTCGTCGAGCAGCAGCACCTTGGGCTTGGCCATCAGCGCGCGGCCCATCGCGAGCATCTGCTGCTCGCCGCCGCTCATCGTGCCGGCGAGCTGGTGGCGGCGCTCCTTCAGGCGCGGGAAGATCGTGAAGACCTTCTCGATGTCGGCATCGACCTCGCGGTCATTGCGCACGAACGCACCCATCTGCAGGTTCTCGGTGATGGTCATGCGCGTGAACGTGCCGCGGCCTTCGGGGACCATCACCAGGCCCTGCTGCACGAGCTCCCACGGGCCCTGGCCCTTGATCGGCTTGCCGAGGTACTCGATATTGCCGCCGACGGACGGCTGCGTGCCGGTGATGGCCTTCAGCGTCGTCGTCTTGCCAGCGCCGTTCGCGCCGATCAGGCTGACGAGCTCGCCTTCGCGCACCTCGAACGAGACGCCCTTGACCGCCTGGATGCCGCCGTACGCGACCTTCAGCCCGCTGACCTTGAGCAACGTGTTGGCCATGATGTTCTTTCGCTTCTCTTGATGCTCAATGCGCTTTGTGGCCGGCGCCCAGATAGGCCTCGATCACCTTCTCGTTGCGCTGCACGTCGACCGGCGTGCCTTCGGCGATCTGCTTGCCGTAGTCGAGCACGGTCACGCGGTCGCACAGGCCCATCACCAGCTTCACGTCGTGCTCGATCAGCAGGATCGTGCGGTTGTCCTTGCGGATGCGGTCGATCAGCTCGCGCAGCACGACCTTCTCGGTTGCGTTCATGCCGGCGGCCGGCTCGTCCAGCGCGATCAGCTTGGGATCGGTGGCGAGCGCTCGGGCGATCTCGAGGCGGCGCTGGTCGCCGTAGCTCAGCGTGCGCGCCTTGAACTCGGCGTACTTCGCGATGCCGACGTACTCGAGCAGCTCACGCGCACGCTTCGCGATCGCCGCCTCCTCGGCCTTGAAGCTGCCGGTGCGGAACACCGCGCCGATCAGCCCGGAGCTCGTGCGCACGTGGCGCCCGACCATCACGTTCTCGAGCGCGGTCATGTCGGGGAACAGGCGGATGTTCTGGAAGGTGCGCGCGATGCCGGCCTTCGCGACCTCGTGCACCGCGCTCGGCTTGTACGGCTTGCCGCCGAGCTCGAACGTGCCCGAGTCGGGCGTGTACAAGCCGGTCAGCACGTTGAAGAACGTCGTCTTGCCGGCGCCATTGGGGCCGATCAGGCCGTAGACCTGGCCCTGCTCGATCGTGATGCCGACGTCCGACAGCGCCTGCAGCCCGCCGAACCGTTTCGAGACGCCGCCGACTTTCAGGATGGTGGTGTTGGTGCTCATCGTCTGCTGCTCCCGCTCATTCCGTCGTCGGCGCGATCGACGTCACCGTGGGCGGGATCTGTTCGCTGGGCTTCAGGTGCTGATGCGGCGTCTCGTCGGGCACGACCGCCGCGCGGCCGTGCTCGGGCGACGGCCACAGCCCGCGCGGCCGCGCCAGCATGATCCCGATCATCGCCAGCGCGATCAGCAGCTGGCGCAGGATGGAGGCATCGAGCCGGCCATCGCTCCACTGCTGCAGTTGCCCGCCGACGTAACGCAGCACTTCAGGCAGCGCCGAGAGCATCAGCGCGCCGACGATCACGCCGGGCAGGTGGCCGATGCCGCCGAGCACGACCATCGCGACGATCATCACCGACTCCTGCAGCGAGAACGACTCGGGCGAGATGAACTGCTGGAAGGTCGAGAACAGCACGCCCGACATGCCGCCGAAGGTCGCGCCCATGCCGAACGCGAGCAGCTTCATGTTGCGGGTGTTGATGCCCATCGCCTTGGCGGCGATCTCGTCCTCGCGGATCGCCATCCAGGCCCGGCCGATGCGGCTGCGCTCGAGGCGATAGCAGATCAGCACGCTGAAGATCACCATCGCGAGGAACAGGTAGTAGTGGTTCGTGACCGGCGGGAAATCGAAGCCGAACAGCTCGTGGCGCTTGCCGAGGTCGTACCCGAACAGGTTGAACGCGTCGATCTGCGCCAGGCCCTTGGGGCCGTTGGTCACGTTGACCGGCGCGTCCAGGTTGTTCAGGAACACGCGGATGATCTCGCCGAAGCCCAGCGTGACGATCGCGAGGTAGTCGCCGCGCAGCTTCAGCGTCGGCGCGCCCAGCAGCACGCCGGCCACCCCGGCGACGACCGCGCCCAGCGGCAGCGCGATCCACCACGGCAGGTGCAGCCCGTTCGGAAACGCGTTCTTGATCCACTCGAAGGTCTCGGGCAGGTGCGGTCCGGCGAACAGGCCGAACATGTACGCGCCGACCGCGTAGAACGCGACGTAGCCGAGGTCCAGCAGCCCGGCGTAGCCGACCACGATGTTCAAGCCGAGCGCGAGCAGCACGTACAGCAGCGCGATGTCGACGATGCGGACCCAGGCGTTGCCGAACTGCTGCGCGAACAGCGGCAGCGCCAGCAGCACGATCGCGCCGATCGCGAACATGAGGATCTTGCTGCCGAGGCTGCGGGTGTCGGGGCGGGCGGCGGCGGTTTCGGTATGAGCCATGATGAGGTGCTCCTGTCGTCGCCGCTCAGGCACGATCCGCGACGCGTTCGCCGAGCAGGCCCTGTGGCCGCAGCGTCAGCACGAGGATCAGCACGATGAACGCGAAGATGTCCTGGTAATTGCTGCCGAGCACGCCGCCGGTCAGCGCGCCGATGTAGCCGGCGCCCAGCGACTCGATCAGCCCGAGCAGCACGCCGCCGACCATCGCGCCGGCGAGGTTGCCGATGCCGCCGAACACCGCCGCGGTGAAGGCCTTCAGGCCCGGCAGGAAGCCCATCGTGTGCTGCACCGAGCCGTAGTTGGCCGCGTACATCACGCCGGCCAGCGCGGCCAGCGCGGCGCCGATCACGAAGGTCGCCGAGATCACGGTGTCGGGGCGCACGCCCATCAGCGCGGCAACGCGCGGGTTCTCGGCGGTGGCGCGCATCGCCCGGCCGAGCTTGGTCTTGTTGACGAGGTACATCAGGCCCGACAGCGTGCTCGCCGTCAGCACCAGGATCATGATCTGCACGTTGTTGATCACCGCGCCGCCGATCTCGTGCGCGTCACCGGGCAGCAGGATCGGGAACGACTTGTAGTTCGGCTTCCAAATGATCATCGCGAGCGTCTGCAGCAAGAGGCTCATGCCCATCGCGGTGATCAGCGGCGCGAGCCGCGGTGCGTTGCGCAGCGGCCGGTACGCGACCTTCTCGATCGTGAAGTTCAGCGCTGCGCAGACGATGATCGCGGCGACCAGCCCGATCAGCAGCAGCAGCCAGCCGGGCAGGCCCGAGCCGCCCAGCGCCGTGACGACGGTCCAGGCCGTCAGCGCGCCCACCATCAGCACTTCGCCGTGCGCGAAGTTGATCAGGTTGATGATGCCGTAGACCATCGTGTAGCCGAGTGCGACCAGCGCATACACGCTGCCGAGCACCAGCCCGTTGATGATCTGCTGGAGGAATATGTCCATCGTGTCGACTCTCCTGCGTTGTCAACCTCGCGGTTCCGCAAGGGTCTCGATGCGGGCCGTTTTTCTTGCCGCGCACCTCAAGCAAATTCCCGGCCAAGGCCGGTGGTGGTCCGGGCGGAAGCAGCAAGCCGGCCCACGGCTGGCGCGGATTCTAGGATCGCCCCAACGCGGTGCCTCATCAGGCTTTCCCGGGGCTCGCATCGCGCATGGAGCGATGCCCATTGCTCATGAAGACGTATCGCGCCGGGGCGGCTCGTCACCGTCTTGCGAGTCCCCCTGCCCGCGGGCCTGCTGGTTGAGCCGGCGCAATTCGGCGAGCCGTTCGCCGATACGCAGTTCCATGCCACGATCGACCGGTTCGTAGAACGCCGGCAAGTCGATATCGTCGGGACCGTAGCGCTCGCCGGCCGCGAAGCCGCCGGCCTCGTCGTGCGCATAACGATAGCCACGCCCGTAGTCCAGGCCCTTCATCAACTTGGTCGGCGCGTTGCGCAGCCGCAGCGGCACGGCACGCGTGCCGTCCTGCTGCACGAACGCGCGCGCCGCGTTGTAGGCCGAGTAGACCGCGTTGCTCTTGGCCGCCACTGCCAGGTAGACGACAGCTTGCGCCAGCGCGAGCTCGCCCTCGGGCGAGCCGAGGCGCTCGTAGGTCGCGGCGGCATCGAGCGTGAAGCGCAGCGCGTTCGGATCGGCCAGGCCGATGTCCTCGCTGGCCATGCGCACCAGGCGCCGCGCCGCGTAGCGCGGATCGACACCGCCGTCGAGCATGCGCACGAACCAGTACAGCGAAGCGTCCGGGTCGCTGCCGCGCACCGCCTTGTGCAGCGCCGAGATCGTGTCGTAGAACTGCTCGCCGCCCTTGTCGTAGCGACGCAGCTGCTCGCCCAGCGACTTCTCGAGCAGCGCTTCGTCAATGCTGGCGACGCGGCCGGCCGTGGTCACAAGGTTCTCGTAGGCGTTGAGCAGGCGGCGCGCGTCGCCGTCGGCGTAGGCGATCAGGCGGTCGCGGGCGGCGTCGGTCAGCGGCGGCGCCTGCAGCAGCTCGTGGGCACGCCGCAGCAGCTCGCGCAGGTCGTGGTCGGCCAGCGGCTTGAGCACATGCACGGTCGCTCGCGACAGCAGCGCCGAGTTGACCTCGAACGACGGGTTCTCGGTGGTCGCGCCGATGAACGTCAGCAGGCCGGACTCGACATGCGGCAGGAACGCATCCTGCTGCGCCTTGTTGAAGCGGTGCACCTCGTCGACGAACAGCACGGTGCGCCTGCCGGCCCTTTTGGCGGCCTGGGCACGGTCGACGGCATCGCGGATTTCCTTGACGCCGCCGAGCACCGCCGAGATCGCGATGAACTGCGCGTCGAACGCATCGGCCATCAGGCGCGCGAGCGTGGTCTTGCCGACGCCAGGCGGGCCCCACAGGATCATCGAGTGCAGCTTGCCCGATTCGAACGCAACGCGCAGCGGCTTGCCCGGCCCGAGCAGGTGCTGCTGGCCGATCACCTCGCCCAGGCTGGCCGGGCGCAGGCGCTGCGCGAGCGGGGCCTGCAGGTCGTCGCGGTCGGACGGCGACCTCGCATCCGGGCCAGCGCCGCCGAGATCGCCTGCGTCGCTTTCATCGAACAACGAGCGGGATTCAGGCATGCCGCGATTGTCGCCGCTCCCGAAAACCGTCACGCTGGCGAGACGAATCGCGCCGACACTCGCGACCACAACAACGACAACGAACCGACCGATGCGGCCCTTCCTCCAGCCTCGCACCTGCCTGCCCGTCTGCGCGCTGGCCGGCGCCCTGGGCTGCGCCCTCCTCCCGTTCGACGTCCGCGCCGCGGACGACGCTCCACCCGCCTCGCCCTGGCGCTGGGACGGCATCTACAAGGCCGACCTGCTGGGCAGCCGCCATGCCGGTGCGGCAGCGATCGGCAACCTCGGCTTGCGCGTCACCGCCGATGCAGGCGCACTGTTCGGCTGGGACGACACCACGCTGCATGCGGAAGCGCTGTGGAACCACGGCAGCAAGCCGAACCGCCGCATCGCCACCGTGCAGGGTGTCAGCAACCTCGAGGTCGCACAGAACGCCGCGCGCGTCTACGCGAGCTGGATCGAGCACGAGTTCAAGAGCAGCGGCACCAGCGTGCTGTTCGGCCTCTACGACCTGAACTCGGAGTTCTACGCGACCGATGCGTCGGGGCTCTTGATCCACCCGTCGTTCGGCATCGGCATCGACTTCTCGCAAAGCGGGCGCAACGGCCCGTCGATCTTCCCGAATCTCGGGCTCGCGCTGCGCGTGAAGCAGTCGTTCGGCAACGGGCTGTACGTACAGGCCGCGGCGATCGATGGGGTACCCGGCAATCCGGATCATCCGGGCCGCACGACGATCCACCTGAGCCAGGACGATGGCGCGTTGCTGGTCGGCGAATTCGGCTGGCAGCAGCGCGGCGACGACGGCCCCAAGCCCGGCCACTGGGGCATAGGCGCGTGGCATTACACGCAGCGCACCGAGCGGATCGACGGCGACAGCCGGCGCGAGCACAACCAGGGCGCGTACGCGCTCGCGCAAGGCCTGCTGTTCGACGCGGAGCGAGCCCGCACGACCGGCTTCGTTCGCGCCGGCATCGCGAACCGGCGGGTCAACGCAATCGACGTCGGCTTCGATGCCGGCGTGCTGGTCGAGCAGCCGTTCGGCAAGGACGGGCCGGCCGCATTCACGGCGGGCGTCGCGATCGCGCGTTTTGGACAGCCGCAACGACAGGCGCAACGCGGAGCCGGTGTCGACATCGCGTCGCGCGAGACCGCGTTCGAAGTCGGCGCGCGCTGGCAACCGCATCCGGCGCTGGCGCTGCAGCCGCTGCTGCAACGAGTCTGGAATGCCGGAGGGCGCCCCGGCGCGCACGAGACGATCGCCGGGTTGAGGATCGAATGGAGCTTTGGTTCGCCCAGCCCGTGAGGCACGGCGACTGCCGTGCAGAACTGCCTACTGCTCGATCACATCGGCACCGGCTGGCGGGGTGAAGCGAAACGTTTCAGGCGGGATCGCGGCACCGGGCGCGAAGTTGTTGAACTGCAGCAGCGAGCGCTGGCCGAACGAGTCGACGACCTCGATCGCGGCCAGCTCCTTGCCGCGAAAGCCGACCTGCACCGACTTGAACGCCCCGTCCTTCGCCTTGGGCGTGGCCTGCGCCCAGCTCATCCCATCCTTGTTGGGCAGCGCGGCGAGCTCGAAGTCGCTGTCGAGCGAGCCGCCGGCCAGCAGCGCAGCCGGCGTGGCGCCCAGCGCTGCCGTGATCTTGCGCGAGCTCGCCTGGTTCAGGTCGGCGTCGTAGATCCAGACTTTCTGGCCGTCGGCCACGATGGTCTGCTCGAACGGCTTCGCATAAGCGAAGCGGAATCGATTCGGGCGCGAGAACTCGAAGCTGCCGCTCGACGTCTTCTTCTTCACGCCGTCGGGCGATGTGACGGTCTGCGTGAACTGCGCGCGGCCGCTCTTCACGTCGCGCACGAAGTCCTTCAGCGTGTCGACCGCGTCGGCACGGGCCGCAAACGATGCCGCCAGCAACATCGCAGCAATCAATGTTTTCATTCGGTGCGTGCCGGGACGATGATGTCGCGGTTGCCGTTGGAGGACATGGCACTTACGAGCCCGGATTTCTCCATTTGTTCCAAGAGCCGCGCCGCGCGGTTGTAGCCGATCCGCAAGTGGCGTTGCACCAGCGATATCGATGCGCGCCGATGCTGCAGCACGATCGCGACCGCCTGGTCGTACATCGCATCGCTCTCGCCGTTGCCGCCGCCGGGCATGTCGCTGGTCAGGATGTCGCCGCCCTCGCCGTCCAGTGTGCCGCCTTCGAGGATGCCTTCGATGTAGTTCGGCTCGCCCTGGCTCTTCAGATAACTCACGACGCGGTGCACCTCGTCGTCGCTGACGAATGCGCCGTGCACGCGCACCGGCAGCCCGGTGCCCGACGCCATGTACAGCATGTCGCCCATGCCCAGCAGCGCCTCGGCGCCCATCTGGTCGAGGATGGTGCGCGAGTCGATCTTGCTCGAAACCTGGAAGCTCAGGCGCGTCGGGATGTTGGCCTTGATCAGCCCGGTGATCACGTCGACGCTGGGCCGCTGGGTCGCGAGGATCAGGTGGATGCCGCAGGCGCGCGCCTTCTGCGCGAGACGGGCGATCAGCTCCTCGATCTTCTTGCCGACGACCATCATCAGGTCGGCCAGCTCATCGATCACGATCACGACGAACGGCAGCCGCTCTAGCGGTTCGGGCTGCTCGGGCGTCAGGCTGAACGGGTTCGGAATCGACTCGCCCTTCTC
>DATEFR010000635.1:0-5396 GCA_035280545.1 Burkholderiaceae bacterium
TTCAGCGTCACCTACGGTGCCGGCGGCTCGACGCGCGAGAAGACGCTCGCGACCGTCTGCGACATCGCCGCGCTCGGCCACGAGGCGGCGCCGCACCTCTCGTGCATAGGGTCGACGCGCGAGGGCATCTCCGAGATCCTCGCGACCTACCGCGCGCAGAACATCCACCGGCTGGTCGCGCTGCGCGGCGACCTGCCCAGCGGCACCGCGACGGCCGGCGAGTTCCGCTATGCGAGCGAGCTGATCGCGTACATCCGCGAGACGCAAGGCCGCGACTGGACCATCGAGGTCGCCGCGTACCCCGAGTACCACCCGCAGCAGCGGTATGCGAAGCGCGACCTGCAGCACTTCGCCGACAAGGTCAAGGCCGGCGCCGATTCGGCGATCACGCAGTTCTTCTTCAACCCCGATGCGTACTTCCACTTCGTCGACGAGGTGCGTGCGCTGGGCGTGACCGTGCCCATCGTGCCGGGCATCATGCCGTTCCACAACTACGCGAAGATCGCGCAGTTCGCGGCGCGCGACGGCATCGAGATTCCGCGCTGGGTCGCGCTGAAGATGGAAGGCTTCATGGACGACGCGGCCTCCATCCGCGCGTTCGGCATCGATGTCGTGACGCGGCTGTGCGAGCGGCTGATCGCCGGCGGTGCGCCGGGCATCCACTTCTACACGCTGAACCAGGCGGCGCTGACGCTGGAGATCTGCGGGCGCCTTGCGGTCGCACGCTGACTGACGCGGCGCCGGCGGCGGCCCCTCAGCCGGCGATCGCGACGGGCCGCCACGCGAGCAGCAGGGTCAGCACGGCGCCGACCATCAGCGTCGCGCTGACGCCGCGCAGCGTCCAGCGCTGGCCGCGCTCGCTGGCACCGGCCCAGTGCCGCGCCGACGCGACAAAAACCGCGACCGCTCCGTAGACCAACGCCTGCGTGCCGGCGATCACCGCGCTCATCCGCACCGCCTGCTCCACGAGCGTGTACTCGGCCGAGCGCAGGAAGGCCGGGAACACCGCGAGCGTGAACGCATACGCCTTGGGATTCAGCAGGCAGGTCAGTGCGGCGCGGCCGAAGATCGTGCGCAGCGCCGTGGGCGCCGTGGTGTCGGCAGCGCCGGCCGCGCCGTGCACCGCATGGCTCGCGCGCCACAGGGTCACGCCGATCCAGACCATGTAGCCGGCGCCGGCCAGCAAGAGGATGTTGAATGCCGCCGGCCACCACACCAGCAGTGCGGCGATGCCGCTCGCACCGACCGCGACGTGCACGATGCCGGCCACGACGATGCCGGCCACCGCGATGAGCCCGCCGCGCAGGCCGCCGGTCAACGCGCTGCCGGCGACGAACGCCATGTCCATGCCCGGCAGCACGATGATGCCGAACACGAGGATGAAGAAGAGCCAGAGGTCGGGGGAGGCGGCGGGTGTCATGGCGGCGCAGTGTGCGACGCCATCAGGGCGGAAGATGTCCTGTATCGCGAAAGGTGCGGGCCAGTCTGCTTTCCAGAGCCGTTCGGGCTGAGGTATCGAAGCCCTTGCAACAGCGCTTCGATACCTCAGCGCGAACGGCCAGTGGAGCGAACGGTCTAGCTCAGATCCGGCCGCTGGAACATCACTCCATCCTCGGTCAGCATCGCATCCAGCGGCTTGTCGACCCCGCCGGCGCGCAGCAGCGGCAGGAAGCCATGCGTGAAGCTGACGCCCACCGTCACCGGGCGCGGTGCTATCGCCTGCAGCGTCCGGTCGAAGAAACCGCCGCCGTAGCCCAGCCGCACGCCGCCCGGGCCGAAGCCCAGGCAGGGCACGACCAGCAGCTCGGGCGCGAACTCGTCGGTGTCCTTGGGCTTGGGGATGTCGTAGGCATCGTGCTCCATCGGGCAGCCCGGGTACCAGATGTGGAAGCGCAACTGCCCGGTCTCGCGGTCGGCCACCGGCAGGCCGATGCGGCGTTCGGTGCCGTCCGGTGCGCCTTCGACCCAGCGGTACAGCGCCGGCAGCGGGTCGAACTCGCCCTTGATCGGCCAGTACGCGCCGATCGAGGTCTCGCGGCGCGTCACCAGCCATGCGCGCAGCACGCTTTGCAACTGCACGGCGCGCTCGAGCCGGTCGGTCAGCGCCAGTCGCGCGGCAATGAGCTTCTTGCGCAGCGTGTCGCGGTCACTCCCCAGGGTGTTCATCGGCAGCTCTTGTCGTTCGTCGTGGATCCCCGTCGTCATTGTGCAAGACTTCGCGGCATGCCCACCGCCGCCCGCCACGAGTTCGTCGATCACTGCGTCGAGCTGCTCGGCAGCATAGGCGCATGCACCACGCGCCGCATGTTCGGCGGGCATGGCTTCTACATCGACGGTCTGTTCATCGCGCTGATCGCCTACGAACGGCTGTTCCTGAAGACCGATGAAAACAGCCGGCCGCGATTTCTCGCGGCCGGCTGCGAACCGTTCGTCTTCGAGAAGCAGGGCGAGGCGATCGCGACGTCTTACTTCAGCGCCCCGGAGCAGGCGATGGAGTCGCCGGCGCTGATGCTGCCCTGGGCCCGGCTTGCGCTCGAGGCCGCGCTGCGGGCCAGGGCCGCGAAGCCGCCGGCCAGGCCACGCAAGCCGGCCGCCGCTTCGGCTGCAAAGAAGGCCAGGCCGCGCAAGACCAGCGCGTGAGCCGCGGCCAGTACACCCTGCGGGCGCGGCTGCCATTGAACCAGCGCCGGCTGATCGCGGTCCCAGGTTTCGATCACGGCGTCCTGCCCGGCGACCAGGCGCAGCCGCTGGCCGGATTCGAGGCGATGATCGCCGGTGTCGCCGGTATGGCCGCCGCGAGTGAACCAGACGCGGCCTTCCAGCACCGTCAGTTCGCCGCCGCCTGGGGCGAGGCGGACCGCGCTGCCGGGTACCAGCCGGCGGGTGTGCGCGGTCGACGCGGCCGCGAGGGTCAGCAGAGGGCTCGTGGTCAGTTGCGCAGTCATCATCAATCTCCTAACTCGTGTGCCGTTATGATCGGCCATCGTGCCTAGGGAATCCAATGAAACCGCGGTCGCCGATTAATGCGGATTTGATATGAATGGTCATTCCCGTCGGCCGCTGTCGCTGGGCAATCTGCGGGCGTTCGAGGCCGTCGCCCGGCGCCTCAGCTTCAGCGAGGCCGCCGAAGAGCTGTTCCTGACCCAGTCGGCGATCAGCCGGCAGATCAAGAGCCTCGAGGACGAGCTCGGCGCGCCGCTGTTCGTGCGCGGCACCCGCTCGGTCGAGATCACGCAGGCCGGCCAGTCGCTGCTGCGGGCGGTCGAGCCCGGCCTCGCGCGCATCGATGCCAGCGTGCGCCAGATCCGTGCCGCGCGCGGCCGCAAGCAGGTCAATCTGACGACCTTCGCGTCGTTCGGCTCGTTGTGGCTGCTGCCGCGCATCGAGGCGTTCCAGGAGCATCACCCGGACATCGACATCCGCGTCTCGGCGCACGACGCGGTGATCGACCTCGACGAGGACCCCGACATCGACCTCGCGCTGCGCTACATCAGCCCGACGCAGGCGCCGCCCGGCGCGATCCAGCTGTTCGGCGAGATCTTGACGCCGGTGGTCAGCCGTTCGCTGGCCGAGCAGATCCGCCTCGGCAAGGCACCCAAGCTGTCGACGCCGGCCGACCTCGCGCAGCACACGCTGGCCGAGGAAGACGACCACAAGGCCAGCACCGAGTACCTGAGCTGGCGCCACTGGCTCGCGCTGCACGGCCAGCCGCGGCTGGAGCCCAAGCGCTGGCTGTACCTGAACTTCACCTACCAGCAGGTGCAGGCCGCGCTGGCCGGCCATGGCGTGGCGCTGGCGCGCATTGCGCTGGTGTTCGAGGCCTTGCAGCGCGGGGAGCTGGTCGAGCCGTTCGGTCCGGCCGGGCGCATCGAAAGCCCGTATTCGTACTGGATGATCGTCGGCTCGGCCGGGCGCGCGCGGCCCGAGGTTGCGCAGTTCTGCGCCTGGGTCGAGCAGCAGGCGGTGCTGACGCAGGCGGCCGTCGGCGAAGCCGGCGCCAAGGGACGCGTGCCGGCGGCGGCCCATCGCGTCGCGTGACGACGCCGTTCGCGCGTCAGCCGACCACGCCGGCTTCGGTGACGATCAGCGTCAGCGGCTGGTCGTGCGCCGCCGCCACGAACTCGTCCGGGTCCAGCCGCGCATGCGACCAGGCGATGCCGATCGTCGTGACATGCGGATGTTGCGCGAGCCAGCGGTCGAAGAACCCGCCGCCGTAACCCAACCGATAACCCTGCGCGGTGTAGCCCACGCACGGCACGAGCACCGTGTCGGGCACGACGATTTCGCCCTGCAGGCTCGCGGCAATGCCGTAGTCGTCGCGGCCTTGCGGTGACTGGCCATCCCAGCGTCGATACTCCATGCCGCGCGGCGTGCGCCGGGTAAACGGCAGAGCAAGCGGCAACTTCGACATCGACTCGTCGCTTTGCAGCGCGGGGCCTGCGTTAAATTCGCTACGCATCGGCCAGTAGGCGCCCAGCAGTTCGGGCTCGATCTGGCGCAACACGGCGAGCAGCTCGCGGCCGAGCGCATCCGATGCGGCCGTATAGGCGCCCGGGGCGCCGGCATTGGCGAAGCGCTCGCGTTCGGCGATCAGCCGTTCGCGTAAGGTCTTGCGAGACCGTTCGGGAAGCTCGTCCTGCGGGGCGGGCATCGAGATCAGACAGTGGGAAGTGTGACGACGTGACGACCAGGGTGGTTCGCGAATCAGTATATGGGGGCCGCGCGCGGCAGGGTCTGTTGCGCGGCGCGCTGGCGACCGCGTGGGCCGCGCTGTCCATCGTCGGCGCGCTGCCGGCGACGGGTGCGCAGATCAACGGCAACAACGGCAGCAGCGACAGCAACGGCATCAACAACAACGGCGGCGACGCGACCGTCCTCGATGCGCGCGACGCGCTGCGCCGCAAGGACCGCAATCGCCTGGCCGTCGACCGCGCCGCGGCGGCCGCCGCGAATCATCCGCTCGCGATGTGGGTGGAGTACTGGGAGCTGCAGAACCGCATCGCCGACGTGCAGCAGCCCGAGGTCGACGAGTTCAGCGCGCACTGGCGCGGCAGCTATGTCGAAGACCGCTTCCGCAACGACTGGCTGCTCGAGCTGGGCAAGCGGCGCGACTGGGTCAACTTCGCGGCCGAGTACCCGCGCTTCCGGATGAACGACGACCGCGAGGTCACGTGTTACGCGTTGATCGTCGACCAGGCCGCCGGCAAGGATGTGCACGATGCCGCGCTCGCCGCCTGGCTCGCGCAGCGCGACGCCGACGACGGCTGCGCGCTGCTCGCAGCGACGCTGGTCGACGCGAAGCAGTTCGGCCCGGAGGAGCTCTGGCGCAAGGCGCGTTTCGCGGTCGACGCGGGCCGGCCGCGTGCCGCGCGCCAGGCCGGCGTGCTGGTCGGCAC
>DATEFR010000636.1:0-6130 GCA_035280545.1 Burkholderiaceae bacterium
GTCGTCATCTCGAGCAGCACCAGCACCTGGCGCGGCGGGTCGTCGGCCGCGCGCGCCGGCGAGACCGCCGCCGCGGCCAGCAGCAGCCCCGCGAGCGAACAGCGGACGATCCGACCCAGCACAGCCGACAACACCTTCGTCATCGCGACCCCACGGCTTCCAGAGACTCCACTCGCAGCACACCAGGCTGCGCGCGCAGCCGGGCGACGGCAGAGTCGATGCCCGTCGACGACGTGATCTGCAGCAGGTAGGCATCGGTCACGGTCGGCCCGCCGACGAGCCTGGCATTGCCGACGCGCAGTGCCTGGCGCATCTGCTGTTCGGTGGCGTCGGGTCGGAACACGACGAGCGCATTCGGGTTCGTCGCGGCGGCCGCCGGCGTGGTGGTGCCGAGTGCGCGATACGGTTCGCTGGGCGCGAGCGCACCCCAGCCGGCCAGCACGGCGAATGCGAGCACGAGCGCCGTCTGCAGGCCGAAGGCCCAGGGCAGCCAGCGGGTCGGCCGGCGCGGCACCGGTCGGCTCGATGCACGGCGCGCTCCTCGAGCGAGTTCGGGTGCGGCCGCGTCGGCATCGAGCCGCGCACGCATCATCGCCCAGCGTTGCTCGGCATCGCCGGCAGCGTCGCCGGCGCGGGGGGCGATCTCGGGCAGCAGAGCGCGCAGCCTGGCCTGCCCGTCGAGATCGGCGCGGCAGCGCGCGCATTGCGCGAGGTGCGCTTGGACCTGCGCGGCCTCGTCGCGCGGCAGCGTGCCGTTCGCGTACCACGGCAGCAGCGCCTGCAGCGCCAGGTGCTCGTCGGAATCGAACGAAACGATACGGGCGTTCACAGCCAATCTCCCGGTTCGCCGCTGAGCAACGCGCGCAGGCGGCGGCGCGCATGGAACATGCGCGTCTTCACGGTATCGACGGGGCACGCCATGATCTGCGCGATCTCGGCATACGGCAGGTCGTGGTAGTAGGTCAGCACCAGCACGCTGCGATGCTCGTTCGAGAGCAACGCGAGCGCTCGCAGCACCGCGGTCCGGGTCTGGCGATCGCGATGGCGGCTCTCGGGCCCGGGCTCGTCGGATGCCCGCTCGTCGCCGGGCAGCGCCGTCTCGATCGGCTCGTCATCGCGCCGCAAGGCCTTCAGCGCCGTGCGGTACGCGATCGCGAAGATCCAGGTCGAGACCTTGCTCTGCCCGTTGTACGTCCCGGCGCGGCGCCAGACGACGAACATCGTGTCGTTCAGCGCCTCTTCGACGATCGCGCGGCGCGGCGTCATCAGCCCGAGGAAGCGCGCAAGGCGCGCGTGATAGGCGCGAAACAGCGACTCGAACGCCTGCCGGTCGCCGCGCGCGATGCGCTCGATCAGCGCGGCGTCGTCCGCATCGTTCGAGCGGTGGGCATGGGAATGCCCGGGCGATGCCCGGCCCGACGTCGCGCTCTCCTGTCGCCGCGCCGGCGTGCGGTTCCATTCGCCGAGGAAACGAAACATGACCTGACCTCGTAGCGCCCATCCGGAGGTTAATTCCGCCGCGCCGCGAAAGGTTCAATGGTTGTTCCCAAAAGTGTTCCAGCGAGGCGGATACTGGCCCATCGGAGGCGACGACCATGTCGGAAACCAAGACGCTGCTGCATGCCGATCCGAAGACCGACACCTACTCGTACAAGATCGAGGAGACGGCCGAGCACCTGACGGTCGTGCGGCTCGTGCGCAACGCCGATCACCACTGGCACTACCACATGACGGCCGAGCGGCTGGTCGCCGCAGCCGGCCATCCGGCCGGCGACACGGTACAGGGCGATGCCGACGGCTTCGCGACCGCCGACGAGGCGATCGCCGCGGCGCGCGACCATGCGCGCACGCTGCTCGCCGCTTAGTCTCTTAGTTCAAGTTCATGCGGTCGTTGCGCTGCGCGCGAGGTGCTGGTGGATCTGCGCAACCGCCGCGGCGCCTTCGCCGATCGCGCCGCCGACGCGCTTGACCGACCCCGAGCGCACGTCGCCGACCGCAAAAACGCCCGGCACGCTGGACTCGAGGGCAGCCGAGCCGTTCGCGCCGGTCACGACGAAGCCGTTCGCGTCGAGCTGCAGGCCGCAGTCGGCGACCCAGTCGGTCTCGGGCTCGGCACCGACGAACAGGAACACGTTGCGGATGTCGTCGCGGCGTTGCGGCGCGCGCTCCCGTACGTCGTGCCAGCTCACGCCCGTGAGGCCGGTCGGCGCATCGCCGTGCAGCTCGGCGAGCGCGGTGTGCGTCAGCAGCTCGATGTTGGGCGTCGCCTCGATGCGATCGATCAGGTAGCGCGACATGCTCGCCGCCAGGCTGGGCCCGCGCACCAGCATGTAGACGCGCTCGGCATGCTGCGACAGGAACACGGCGGCCTGCCCGGCCGAGTTGCCGCCGCCGACCAGCGCGACCTCGCTCTTCAGGCACATGCGGGCCTCGAGCGCCGACGCCCAGTACCAGATGCCGCGTCCCTCGAACTCGGCGAGCCGCGCGACGCCGGGGCGGCGGTAGCGTGCGCCGCTGGCGATCACGACCGTGCGGGCGCGCAGGCGCCGGCCGTCGGAGAGACGCACATGGTGCTCGTCGCCATCGCCATCCATCGTGCCCTCGCCGCATTCGAGCCCGATCGCCTTGGCCGGGATCAGCATCTCGGCGCCGAACTTCTGCGCCTGCACGTACGCGCGGCCGGCCAGCGCCTGGCCCGAGATGCCGGTTGGAAAGCCGAGGTAGTTCTCGATGCGCGCGCTGGCGCCGGCCTGGCCGCCGAACGAGCGGCAATCGAGCGTCGCGACGCGCAGGCCTTCGGATGCCGCGTACACCGACGTCGCCAGGCCGGCCGGCCCGGCGCCGACGACCACGACGTCGAACAGCTCGTCGTGGGCGACCGTGTCGACCATGCCCAGGCAGCGTCCGAGCTCGTCCTCGTCCGGGTTGTCGAGCACCGAGCCGTCGGGGCAGACGACCAGCACCTCGGATTCGCGGTACTGGTCGAGCAGCGCGCGCGCATCCGGATCGTGGTCGGCATCGACGACATGGTGCGGCTGGCCGTTGCGGCGCAGGAAGTTCTGCAGCCGCAGCACGTCGGGCGAACGCGGGCAGCCGATCAGCACCGCACCGCTCGCGCCCTGCTCGATCAGCGCGACGCGGCGCAGGATCAGCGCGCGCACGATGCGCTCGCCCAGATCGGCCTCGGCGATCAGCAGCGCGCGCAGCTGCGGCGGCGGGATCAGCAGCGCCTCGACGTCTTCTTCGGCATCGCCGTCGACCAGCGCCGGCCGCCCCGAGAGCTGCCCGACCTCGGCGAGGAATTCGCCCGGCCCTTCGCGCACGATGGGCACGACATGGCCGAGCCCGTCGCGCTGGCTGATCGCGACGATGCCCTTGAGCACGACGAACATGCCGGGCCCCGGCTGGCCGGCGGCGAACAGGCGCGTGCCGCACGGGTAGCGCTGCACGGTGCCGAAGCGCGAGATGCGCGCGATCTCGGCCTCGTTGAGCACCGGGAACATCTGATGGCGCCGCGTCGTCAGGTCGACCTTGATCTCGTGCGGCGGCGAGTCGGGACGGGAACTGTCGGGCATCGAAGACTCCAAGCTGGATCGGGTGATTAGAACTCGGCCGGCGGCCGCCGCAGCGTGGCGCGCGTTGTAAGAATCTTCGTCATGCGGCCGACATGAACAGCGTGTTTCTGGAGCATGCGATGAAGCGATCGATCGAGGTGCACACGCGCCGCTGGCTGCTGGTGGGTCTGGGCGTCGCAGCCGCCGGCGCAGCCGTCCTGACCGCGGGGCCGTGGGCCGCCGCGCAAGCGGCCGAGTCGGCGACGCGGATTCCGGCGCCGTCGTTCGGCACACCGGCAGAACCCGGCGAGTCGCGCACCGTCGTCTTCGCCGGAGGCTGCTTCTGGGGCGTGCAAGGCGTGTTCCAGCACACGGACGGGGTCTTGAAAGCGGTGTCGGGCTACGCCGGCGGGCGGGCGGGCACGGCGCGCTATGTGCTGGTCAGCTCCGGCATGACCGGGCATGCCGAAGCCGTCCAGGTGACCTACGACCCGCGCCGCATCTCGTACGGCGAGCTGCTGCAGATCTTCTTCTCGGTCGTGCACGACCCGACCCAGCTCGACCGCCAAGGGCCCGATGTCGGCAGCCAGTACCGCTCGGCGGTGTTCTATGCCGACGCCACCCAGCAGCAGCAAGCCGCGGCCTACATCGCGCAGCTCGATGCGGCTCGCGCATTCCGCGGCCGGATCGCAACGCGGCTCGAACCGCTGAACGGCTTCTACCCGGCCGAGGACGATCACCAGGACTACGCGACGCGGCATCCCGAGTCCCCGTACATCGCGCACTACGATCTGCCGAAGATCGCGAACCTGAAGGCGCTGTTCCCGCAGCGGTACCGCGACGAGCCGGTGCTGGTGTCGAGCGCGAAGCGCTGAGGCCCGCGGCGACCCTCACCCCGGCTCTCTCCCAGAGGGAGAGGGAGGGAGAGAGAGCACTTGGGGTTCAGCTGCGCTCGATCGCAACCGCTGCCTGGTCGATCGCGTCGGCAATCGCGCGAATCTGCGCGTTGCTCAGCGAGCCCTTGGACAGGCGCAGGTGCAGCGCCATGCGGAAGTTCTGCAGCGCGCGCTGCACCTCGGGCGCGCGCATCGCGTGGCCGGGGCGTGCCGCGCGGTCCAGCCGCTCGAACACCGCATCGAGCGCGGCCTTGTTCTCGGCCAGGAAGGCTTCGCCTTCGGGCGTGACCGCGTACTGCTTGCGCTCGCCCTGCTGCTCGGCACTGATCTGCGCATGGCCGAGGTCGACCAGCAAGGTCAGCGTCGGGTAGATCACGCCGGGGCTGGGGCTGTAGTCGCCGCCCACGCGCTCCTCGATCGCCTTGATCACTTCGTAGCCGTGGCGCGGCCGCTCCTGCAGCAATGCGAGCACGACCAGGCGCAGATCACCCTGCCCGAACAGGCGCGTGCGCCCGCCCATGCCGCGCATCATGCCTTCGCCGTGGCGGCCACCGCGGTGGTGTCCGAACATGCCGTGCTCCTCGTCAAATGACCCGCGTTCATGGAACTGCGCGCGACCGCAAGGACCGGCGCCGAACGCTGCGTGGTGTCGATGAAATCCAAACATTGTCCATCCTTCGAAGTTGTATGTTCGATATATCTTAGTAGCTCTTAACTCGATTCGCAAGCCATGGGCTGCGGCACCGGCGCTATGCATCGCGATGCACAGCGGTCCGCAACAAACAGGTACAGCTTGCGTGTCGCGAATCGATGAACTTCGCGTAGCACCTATTGCGCGGCCCACATCGCCGCGGTAACACTGCATCGGCCACATCGGCATTGCGCAAGCCGCGTGGCATCCGCCCGCGCGCTGTCGAGAACCAGGAAGTCGAAGCGGAGACGACTCGAGATGGATGCAAACCCGGTGCGCAAACCTTGGTACAGGTCGCTGTACCTGCAGGTCATCACGGCCATCGTGATCGGCGTGGTGCTCGGGCACTTCTGGCCCAGCACCGGCGAGGCGATGAAGCCGCTGGGCGACGGCTTCATCAAGCTGATCAAGATGATCATCGCGCCGATCATCTTCTGCACCGTCGTGGTCGGCATCGCCGGCATGGAGGACATGAAGAAGGTCGGCAAGACCGGCGGCCTCGCGCTGCTGTACTTCGAGGTCGTCAGCTCGATCGCGCTGATCGTCGGGCTCGTGATCGTCAACGTCGTGCAGCCCGGCGTCGGCATGAACGTCGACCCGAAGACGATAGACACCAAGGGCATCGCCGCCTACACCAAGCCGGGGCAGATGGGCTCGACGGTGGACTTCCTGCTGCACGTGATCCCGAACACCGTGGTCGACGCGTTCGCGCAGGGCGAGATCCTGCAGGTGCTGCTGTTCGCGGTGCTGTTCGGCTTCGCGCTGCATCGCTTCGGCGGGCGCGGCACGCCCGTGTTCGACTTCATCGAGAAGTTCTCGCACGTGCTGTTCGGCATCGTCGGCATGATCATGAGGGTCGCACCGCTCGGTGCGTTCGGCGCGATGGCGTTCACGATCGGCAAGTACGGCATCGGCTCGCTGTTCTCGCTGGGCAAGCTGATGGGCACGTTCTACGCGACCTGCCTGGTCTTCATCTTCATCGTGCTCGG
>DATEFR010000637.1:0-14900 GCA_035280545.1 Burkholderiaceae bacterium
ACGAACTGAGCCGCGAAGAGCAAGCCGCTGTGCACGGCGGTGCCGCGACCGGCGCGAACATCGGCGTCATCGCGATGGGGCCCGTGGTGCAGTCCGGCGCCGCCGGCCTGAGCTTCGGCAGCCCGGTCTCGAACGCCAACGTTCAAACGCCGACCCTGACGCAGACCAATGTCGGTTTCGACAACGACGCCGCCGCGCTGATCGGCTCGGCTGTCGGCCTGTTCCAGCAAGGCTAAGACGTCAGACGATGCCGCGGCAGGGTCGAACCCTGCCGTCGGCAACGTCAAGACGAGCCGCCCACCGCTCCGCTTCCCAACGCCCCCACCCCTTATCCCCTTAGGAGAACTCTCATGCAGATCAAAGACCTCGAACTGAGCCACGAACTGAGCCGCGAAGAGCAAGCCGCCGTGCATGGCGGCGACGCGACCGGCGCCAACCTCGGCCTCATCCTGATGGGCCCCGTGTCGCAATCCGGCGGCAGCGGCCTGAGCTTCGCCAGCCCGGTGACGAACGTCAACGTGCAGACGCCCACCGTGACGCAGACCAATGTCGGCTTCGACAACGACATCGCTGCGCTGATCGGATCGGCCGTCGGCCAATTCCACCAGTAAGAAGCGGACGATGCCACGGCACGGTCGACCCGTGTCGTGGCAACGTCGATGCCGACCTTGCCGAAACCCAAGATGCGAGACACGCCATGATCACCATTACCGACCTTCCCGTCAGTCGAGCCCTGGATGTCAAAGTGATGTCTGCCTTGCGCGGTGCAGGCGGGGCGCCGTGGGTCTTCGGGGCGTTCCAGCCGTATTTCGAACCCGTTCCCAGCGTTGGCTCGGCCGTCAACTTCTACCAGGTCTCCAACAACTTCTACCAAGTCACCAACAACTTCACCTCCATCGACAAGGTCGTGAACCAGTTCACCACGCTCGACATCAAGAACTCGGGCGACCACGCCAACCTCACGACCGTGCTGCTGGGTGCCCAGACCGCCTCCTGACGAGTCGGGGGCGGCGGATACGAACACCGCGGCGACATGAATCCCGCCGAGTCTCGTCTCGGACGTGCCGGCGATGCCGGCGAGTTCCGCTGGACGTCGGCCTCGCGTTCGCACCCTGGCCGGGTGCGCGAGGTCAATGAAGATGCCTGCCTGGAACAGCCCGAGCGCGGGCTGTGGGCCGTCGCCGACGGCATGGGCGGCCACTCGCTGGGCGAGTTCGCGAGCCGTCTGGCCATCAGGAGCTTGATGGACCTGCCGGCGCCGCAGAGCCTGGCGCGGTACGTCGCCGCCGCGCAGGAGCGCTTGCAAGAGGCCAATCGCCGCCTGCGTGCCGAGGCCGCACGGCGCGACGTGCCCATCATCGGCACCACCATCGCAGCGCTGCTCGCGTCGCAGCGCCATTGCGCCTGCCTGTGGGCGGGCGACAGCCGAATCTATCTCTATCGGGCCGGGCGGCTGCGACAGCTGACGCGCGACCACAGCGTGCTGGAAGCGGCGCGGTCACGCCACGTGGCGAGCTTGGACGACACCTTGGAACGCCCGCCGGCCAACCTCATCACGCGCGCGCTCGGCGGTGCGGACACCCTCGAGCTGGATGACAACACGATCGAAGTCGTCGATGGCGATGTCTTCCTGCTGTGCAGCGACGGGCTCAGCAACGAGGTCAGCGATCTGGCCATCGCACAGGCGCTGCTGCCGGGGAATTGCCGGCAGGCGTCCGAAGCCTTGCTCGAGCTGGCGCTGGAGCGTGGCGGACGCGACAACATCACGGCCGTCGTGGTGCGCGCTGAAGACCTGTGCAGCCCCGACCGGACCGTGATGCATCCGGTTCTCTGAACCAGCGCCTCAGGCCGCGCTCAGCTGCTTCTGCACCAGCTCGTAGTACATGCCGCGGCGCGCCAGCAGTTCCTCGTGCTTGCCCTGTTCGACGACCGCGCCCTCGTAGAGCACGAGGATCTTGTCGGCCCGCATGATGGTGCTCAGCCGGTGCGCGATGATCACCGCGGTGCGGCCCTTCAGGATCTCCTGCATGTTGGCGATGATGTTGCTCTCGGACTGCGTGTCCAGCGCCGAGGTCGCCTCGTCGAACACGAGCAGGCGCGGGTCGTGGTACAGCGCCCGGGCGATGCACAGGCGCTGGATCTGGCCGCCCGAGAGGCCCATGCCGCGCTCGCCCACCACCTGCTCGTAGCCCAGCGGCATCTTGGTGATGAACGGGTGCACGTCGGCCATGCGCGCGACCTCCTCGATGCGGCGGCGGTCCGGGCTCTCGTCGCCGCTGGCGATGTTCTCGGCGATCGTGCCCGAGAACAGCAGGTTGCTCTGCATCACGTAGCCGACCTGGGCGCGGTAGTACTCCTTGTCGATCACGCTCATGTCGTAGCCGTCCACCGTCAGCTTGCCGTCGGTCGGCGGGTAGAAGCCCACGAGCAGCTTGGCCAGCGTCGTCTTGCCCGAGCCGCTGCGGCCGACGATCGCGATCAGCTCGCCGGGTTTGATGTCCAGGCTGATGTTCTCCAGCACATAGGGCGTCTCGTTGCCGCCGTAGCGGAAGTACACGCCGTCCAGCTTGATGTCGCCCTGCAGATCGGGCAGCACCACGCGCGACGCCAGGTCCTCGGGCTTCTGCTCGGGCTCGAGGTCGAGCACGTCGCCCAGGCGCTCCATCGCGACGGCCGCATCGTTCAGCTGGCTCCACAGGCCCACCAGCCCCATCAACGGCGCGAGCACGCTGCCCATCAGCGAGTTGAAGGCGATCAGCTGGCCTATCGTCAGCTCGCGCGCCAGCACGAGGTTGGCGCCGGCCCAGAGGATCGCGATGGTGGTCGCGGCATTGAACAGCTGCCCCGCGAACCCGACCAGGATGCTGAAGGACTGCGCGCGGTAGCTCACGCCCAGCGACTTCGCGTACTTCTTCTCCCACTTCAGCCGCACCGGGCGCTCGATGCCCATGCCCTTGACGGTCTCGACGCCGCCGAGGGCCTCCATCAGGTAGGCCTTCGCGTCGGTGGCCGAGCTGAACGATTCGCGCGCGTAGCCCTTGATCTTCGGCGTCACGAGCACCGTCAGCGCGAGGATGGGCACGACGAACACGATCAGCAGCAGCGTCAGCTTCACGTTGTAGAGGAACATGACCGTGAAGTAGATGAAGATCATCAGCAGGTTGAGCACGGTCGTGATGCTCGATTCCGTCAGGAACGCCCGTATCGTCTGGTTCTCCTGGAAGCGCGCGAAGATGTCGCCGGTCTTGCGCTTCGCGAAGAACGAGAACGGCAGCGACAGCGTGTGCTTCATGAACTGCGACATCATCGCGAAGTCGAGCTTGCGCACCATGAAGTTGGCGAGGAACGCCCGCGCCGTCGTCATCAGCTGCGTGAACAGGCTCGAGATGATCAGCCCGACGATCAACAGGTGCAGCAGGTTCACGTTCTGATGCACGATCACCCCGTCCAGGATGTTCTGGATGATGACCGGCGGGATGATGCCCAGCATCTGGATCACGAACGTCGCCATGAACAGGTGGGCGAGGATCTTCTTGTGCGGGACCAGGTAGCGGGCGAACCGCACCCAGGGCGAGCGCGACGCGTCGACCTGCACCAGGTCCTGCCCCGGCGTGAACACCAGGCAGGTGCCGCTCCAGCCGCGTTCGAAGTCCTCGATGCTCAGCTTCTTGAAGCCGATGGCCGGGTCGGCGATCCACACCTGCCGGTTCGAGACGCCATACACCACGACGTAGTGGTAGCCCTCCCAGTGCACGATCATCGGCAGGTCGAAGCCGCGCAGCATGTCGAAGGTGCACTGCACGCCGCGGGTCGTGAAGCCCAGCGACTCGCCGGTGCGCGCGAGGCTCTCCAAGGTCGCGCCCTGCGTCGTGACGTTCGCGAGTTCGCGCAGCTTGCCCAGCGTCATGTTGATGCGGTAGTGCTTGCAGATCATCGCGAGGCAGGCCGCACCGCAGTCCATCTCCTCGGCCTGCTGGATCCAGGCAAAGCGCTGAATGACCTTCTCGCCCAGCTCGGGCCGGGACTTCAGGTCCAGCACCGCCGGCCGCCTGCGCCGCTCGGCCACCTTCTTCTGGCGCTGCAGCTCGCGATCCAGCAGTTGCACCCGCTCTGCCAGCACCTCGCGCACCTTCGGGTTGCGCTCGAGGATGAAATGCGCGGTCTTCTCCGGGATCACCAGCAGCGCGGCGTCGCTGCTGGCGATCACCGAGGCGGGCTGCTCCTGACGCATCAGGCAGGCCTTCTCGCCGAAGATGTCGCCCTCGCGCAGCGTGGCCAGCGGATAGTCCGTGCCTTCCTCGCTGCGCACGACGCGCACCTCGCCGTGGCGCACCACGTAGAGCCGGCGGTCCTCGCGCGAGTCCTGCTTGAGGATTTCCTTGCCGGCCGCGACCTGCTTGACGCCGACGCTGCGGATGAAGCCGTCGAGCTCGCTCTTGTCGATCTTGCCGCGCAGGTCGAACAACTGGCTGATCAAGCCGCCCGCCGAGGCGATCGCGACGCGGCCCGCGACGAACGCGCGCGCGGCCGGATTGCCGGCGACGATGGGGGCGACCACGCTGCGCGGGATGCACAGCAGCTCGGTCTTCGCCGAGGCGCGCGCCGACGACTCGTGCCGGTAGTCGCGCAGCATCACGATCTCGGCAAAGACTTCGCCGGCCTTGCGTACGCCCATGCTGATCTCTTTGCCGCTCTCCTCGGTGAAGACGCGGATCGAGCCCGACTTCACGATGAACACGCCGTCGGCCGGCTCGCCCGCGCTGCAGACGGTGTCGCCGAACGCGAGGAAGCGCGACTGCGCGCCCGCGGACAGGCGATCGATCTCGTCGCGCGTGAACACCGAGAACAGGTCCAGCGACGCCAGGAAGTCGGCGTGCGAGGGCGGCAGCTTTTGTGCATCCATGCGCGTCGACCAGGCTCAGCAGGCTTCGATCCGATGTTCCTGCGCCCGCGCGTGCAGCCACTCCTCGCGCAGCAGTCGCCGCACTTCGGCCGCGGTGTCGTCGTCGAGCCGCGCCGGATGCCTCGCGTCCACCCGGAAGATCTCGAACGTCGTGCGGTCCGCCGAGGCGAACGGCCCGAGCAGCTCGCCGACCGCGGCGTTGAACACCTTGGCCTCGACGTCGGTGCGCAGCGAGCCGCGCAGCACCTTGCCGATCAGGCCGCCTTGCTCGCGGGTCTCGGCGATCGAATGCTCGCGGGCCATCTCGCCGAAGCTGTCCGGGTCGTCGGCCAGCACGGACATCATCTCCTTGGCCTTGCCCTCGGTGTCGAGCACGATGTGGCTGACGTCGATGCTGTCGAACTTCGGCGAATTGAGCTTGAAGTGCGTCTGCACCGCCTGCTCGCTGCAGACGAGCGCGAGCATCTTCTCCTGGTACAGGCCTTCGGCGAGGAAAGCCTCGAACTCGTCCAAGGTGACATGCATCGCGTCGAGGTACTTGTTCGTGTCGGCCGCGCGATGCAGGCCGCGCACGCGGCGGAACTGGTCGGCGCGCTCCTGGATTTCCTCGTCCGACACGCGGATGCCTTGTTTCTTCGCCGCCTGCACCGCGAGACGGTCACGGACGAACTGCTCGATCAGCCCGGCGAGCTGCCCGTTCAGGCGCAGCGTCCGCAGGAACTCGGTGACGCTGATCGCGTCGTCGTCGATCTTCACGAGTGTCGTCATGTCAGGCGCTCCTTGTTCGTGGCCGTTGCTCAACCGCCGATCTGGCGGAAAGGATCCAGTGCGAGATCGATCAGCCGCCGCTCGCGCACCACGACCTCCGCGGTCGCCGTCATGCCGTAGCGCAGCGGATACTTCTTGTCGTCGACGAGGTAGTGGTCGCGCTCCAGCGTCACGCGGCCCTCGTAGACCGGCTGCTTGGTCTGCGGCGCCGACTTCGTGGCCGGCGAGATGTAGTCCAGCGTGCCGCTGATGAGGCCGTAGCGCTGATAGGCAAACGCGCTGAACTTCAGCTTGACCGGCAGGCCTTCGCGCAGGAAGGCCCGGTCCTGCTCGGCGATCTCGATGCGCACCACGGGCCGCGCGCCGCGCGGCGCGATGCCGCCCAGCGGCGTGTTGGCCTGGACCTTGTCGCCCGGCTGGGTCGACGTGACGTCGGTGACGATGCCCGACACCGGCGCGACGATCAGCAGGAAGTTGTCCTTGTCGATGTTCTCGAAGCGCACGCGCGCCGCGGCGTCGGCGGCGAGGCGTGCGGTCTGCAGCTGCAGGCGCAGTTTTTCCTCGAGCGTCGCGAGGTCGTTGGTCGCCGCCTCGTACTGCAGCCGCAGCTTGTTCAGCTCCTGGCCGCTGGACTCGACCTGCGCCTTGGCCGCCGTGAACTCCTGGGCCTGCCGGGCGCTCAGCTCGCCCAGCCGCGATTGCGCGACCCGCTGGGCGTTCTCGGCGGCCAGCAAGGCGTTGCGCTTGGCGTCGAGCTGAAGCTGCGAAATCCCGCCGCCGCCGGGCGTCGCGAACACGCGTTCGAACTTGTCGGCTTCGGCCTTGGCCGCTTCGCGCGCGCGGCGCGCTTCCTCGACGTTCGCGCGCGCCTCGTCGACCTGCGCCCGGTGCGCTTCGGTCAGCTTCGTCGTGCCCAGGGCGAGCCGCCGCTCGTGCTGCTGCTCTTCCAGGTCCATGGCCTGCCGCAGCGTCGCCGCCTTGCGCTCCAGCAGCGCCTTCTTCTCGGGGAATTGGCGCCACTCGCGCTCCGCGTCGTCCAGCTTCAGCTGCGCCTGCTGGGCGCTGGTCGCCGCCTCGATCGCACCGCGCGCGTTGAGCCGGGCCAGCACATCGCCCTTGGACACCGGCTGGCCTTCGGCCACGTAGAGATTGGCCAGCTCGCCGTCGACCGGCGCATAGAAGCGCCGGAGCTCGGAGTCGGGCTGCAGCGCACCCGGCGCCGTCACGATCACATCGGCGCGGCCGATGAACGACCAGGCCAGCCCGCAGAGCACCAGCGCGATCATCGTGTAGATGACCGCGTGCAGGATGCGCCAGGGTTCCGCGGTCAGGATCGCGATGCCCTCGGAGCTGTGGTCGCCGAGCGCTTCGGTCAGGGGCCTGAGGCGACTATCGGGGGCCATCGCCAGCCTCTCCCAGCAGCGCCAGCTTGCTCTTCAGCAATTCCGGCGCGAGAACATTGCGCAACTCGAGCAGTGCGTTGCGCTGCTGTTCGGCTTCCACCCTGATCTCGTCGTGGATTGTGCTCCACGGCGCGGGCGCCGCCACCTTCATCTGCGCGTAGATCTGCGTGGCCAGCTGGGCCTGGCGCCGCGCTTCGGACAGCAGCCGGGCGCGCGTCCGGAACGTATTCGAGATCGTGGTCTCGACCCGCTGTGCGGCCTCGATCACGCCGTTGTTCCGATAGTCCTGCCACAAGGCCCGGGCCCGGCTCATCGATTCCTGCGCACGCGCCAGCGCCTGGTCTCGTTGCGACTCCATGTCCGCTTGCGTGGTGCGCACGAAGTAGACATCCTCGTCGGGAGCCAGCGACGCGCGAAACGCCAGCAGTTGCTCCGCATAGCCGCTGCTGGCGCGCGCCTGCTGCAACGCCGCGAACTGCGCGACGACGGCCTGCCGGCGCGCCAGTTCGCCCGCGACCGCGTCGGCCCACGGGCCGGCCGCGATCTTCTGCAGGCCCGCCAGCGATTCGCTGGCATGGCCTTCTTTCCAAGGCTGCGTGGCCGCGGCGTACTGGCGGATCAACTCCTCGCCGGGAAGCTGGCGGCCCGCCGCCATCGCGCGGAAGGCTTCCTGAAACGGCGGCGTCGTGAAGCGTGCGTTGAGCAGCAGGGCGAACAGTCGTCCCGACCTGCGGGTGCGCGCTTCATCCTTGATCTCGATGTAGCGCGCCAGATCCTGACGCAGGCCGTCCAACCCGCCGAGCCCGGGATACTTCTCCGCGGTCTCCTTCAGCACCGCGACCAGCGCCTGCGGGTTGTCGCGGTTCAGCTCCGTGGCGATGCTGGTCTTCAGGCGCTCGATGGCCGTCAGGTACACGGTGGCATCGCTCTGCAGCTTGCGCAGATGGGTCAGGGCCTCGGCATAGGGCGCGGCGAACTGCGGCACGTGCGACGCGATTCGGGCCAGGGCGCGCTGGTGCTCGCCGGTGTTGTCGTTCCAGCGCGCGATCAGCGCGGCGATGCCGTCCTCGTCGACGTAGATGCGGATGGGCGCGTCCGGGCCGCCGCGGGCGCTGACCAGGCGTTCCAGGTTGCCCAGCCATTCGAGCTCGCCCACCAGCGGGCGCAGATCGGGATTGCGTATGCCCAGCTGCGACAGGCGATCCAGCTGGGCCTTCGCGCCGTCGAAGTCGCGTGCCTGCCATTTCTCGAGCCAGACCGGCACGTTGGCCTTGAGGGCAGCCTCGGTCGCGAGGGCCTTCAGGTCGGTGTCGTCGGCGCGCTCCTCGAGCTGCTGGTTGGCGAGCGCGGCTGCCTTCGCATAGTCGCCGTGTGCGAATGCGTCCTTCAGCTCGCGCTCGGGCGCGCCCCACAGGTACAGCGCCAATGCGGCCGCACCCAGCAGCGCCGCGATCAGGGCGACTTTCCATCCGCTGCGTCGCTCGCCCTCTTGCCCGGCGCTGGTCAGCACGGTCACGAGCTCGGACCACAGTGTCGCGGTGCGCCCGCGCGGTTTGCGCTTCGCGTTTTCCTTGGTCGAAGCGCCGGGCGAGGGTGGGCCGTTCGTTGCTTCCACGTTCTCGCCGGTCTTCTCGTCGACGCAGAAGATGTCGAGAAACGAGGTCGGGGCCACCACGAAAGTCGTCTTGTCGACGGCGGCCGGCTCGGTGCTGGCGGCGGCCCGCTCGGCGCGCTGGGTCTCGGGGGCTCTGGTGCCGGGATCCGTGGGCGCCGTGCCGAGCGCCTTGGCGATGCTGACCCGGTAGGTGAAGTGATCGCCGCCGAACGCGAGCAGCATGCCGTCTTCCAGCGGCACCGCGTGCTCCTGCAGGCGCAGCCCGTCGACGAAGGTGCCGTTGGAGCTGTCCAGGTCCTCGATCCAGGCGCCGCCGTCCTTCTGGAAGATGTGCGCATGGCGCCGCGACAGGAAGCTCAGCTGCCGGCCATGCTCCTGCTGGTAACGCGAGAACGCCGCGTCGCTCTTGCTGACGAGGAACGGAAAGCGCGTGATGACCAGCGGCTGCAGGTCGGTGCCGGAAGACGCGGGTGTCAGCGTCAGGCTGAAGCCGTCCGCGGTGTGCCGCAACTCGCCGGCGCGCGGCGCGATCTCCACGCGGTACGAGAGCACGCCGCCGAAGCAGACTTCGTCGCCGTCGGTCAGCCTGCACGGCGACTGCACGACGGCGCTGCGGTTGACCGTCGTGCCGTTGCGGCTGTCGAGGTCGGCCAGGTAGACGGCGCCGTCCTCGCAGAAGATCCTCGCGTGCCGGCGCGACAGCATCTCGAGGATGCCGTGCTCGTAGGAGGCGAAGGGCGGCTCGGTCCGCCCGACGGCGAACATGCCCCCGGCGATGCGGATCTCGCCCAGCTCCGGGCGGGACAGGGGCTTGAGGACGATGTCGAGGTCGGGTTGGGTCGCCTGCATGCCGACTGTCCGTTCTTCTTCGTCGCGCGCAGGGCGGGGCGAGGGCCGCTGCGTCGCGTGCCTAGTTGTTTGCATTGGCCACCTGGACCGGCGCCCAGCCGCCGCCTAGCGCCTTGTAGAGCGTGACCGTATCGGCCAGGACCTGCTGGTGGCTCGCGAGCAGCGCGAGCTGCGCGGCCAGCAGCGAACGCTCGGTCTCGAACACCTCGAGCTGCGAGACCATGCCGGCGCGCAGCTGCACCTCGGTCTGGCTGGCCACCACCTTGAGCTGGTCGACCTGCATCTGCAGCTCCACCTTCTGCTGACGGTGCGCGTCGAGGTTCACCAGTGCGTTCTCGACCTCTTCGTAGGCCGCGATCACCGTGCGGCGGTAGTCCTGTTCGGTGACCTTGACCTGCTCTTCGCTGGTCTTCGCGTGTGCCTTGATGCCGGGGTTGAAGGCCGGAATGTTGATGCTCGGCAACAGCCCGAAGGTGAAGGACTTCAGCAGGTCGCCGAGCGCGAAGCTGGCCGTGCCGCCGCGGCCGGTCAGGCTGATCGACGGCAATTGCGCGAGCTTGGCCTGACCCATCAGGTTGTGCGACTCCAGCACCCGGAACTCGGCCGCGACGATGTCGGGCCGGCGGGCGAGCAGGTCCAGCGGCAGCCCGCCGGGAACCGCCGGAATCTGCACGCGGCCCTGGAGCTGGCCGGTCGCGATCTTGAAGTCCCCCGCCGGCACGCCGAGCAGCGTGGCGAGCGCGTTCTCGCTGACCTGGCGGAATCTCTGCAGCTCCAGCAGGTCCTTGTTCAGCCGGTTGATCTCGGCGCGCTGCCGCAGCACCTGCGTGGCAGGCAGCAGGCCGTTCTCGCGCATCCCTTCGTAGATGGCCAGGATCTGCTTGTTCTTCGCCAGCGCGCGTTGCTGCTGGTCGATCTGCTCGTCCAGCTGCAGGATCTGGAAATACGTGGTGGAGACGCCGGCCACGAGTTGCAGGTATCCGGCGCGCCAGTCCGCCTCGGTCGCGCGGAACTCGGCGGTCTGCGCCTGCACGCCCTTGCTGACACGGCCCCAGACATCGATGTCCCAGCTGACCTGCGTACCGAGGCTGAACTGCTTGGCGAACTTCTGCCCGGTGCTCTTCTCCAGGCTGGCGCCGGCGCCGATGTCCACCGTCGGCAAGGCGCCGGCCCGGGCTTCTTCGATCTGCGCATTGGCCACGCCTATGCGGGCCGCCAGGACCTTCAAGTCGAAGTTGCCCGCGATCGCCTTGGTCACGAGCGAGTCCAGATCGGGGTCGCCGAACTGCGTCCACCACTGCGGCGAGATCGTGGCGGAGGCCGACACGGTGGCTTCGGGCTGGCGCGACCATGAAGACTTCGCCGGTGCCTCGGGGCGCTGGTAGTCGGCGACGCGGACATCCGCGCAACCACACAGCAGGCCCGCACACAAGCCGGAGAGAAGAATCGTCTGCTTCATTGCGCCCTCTGCTGAAGGATGGGAGTCGCCGACCTGGATGCTGATTGCCTGAATCAGTTGCGCTGGTTCTCGAAGCGGTTCAACAAATCTAGAGAGACTTTCGCGCCGCTCACCCCCTAACTCGTGGTTCCTGAATGAACCAGCGGCGCAGCGCCTGCAACACATCAGCGTTCCCCCATGACATCCACAGGAGCTCGCCATGATTCGTCGTTTCGTGCTGTCCGGCCTGATCGCGCTCGCCAGCGTGGGCGCGAGTGCCCAGACGACGCTGCACTACCGTGAAGGCCAGCGTGTCGATCCGGAGGAGGTCAGGCAGATCCTCGAGAAGGCGCCCGATGCGGCGGGAACGACCCGCTCGATCCGGCTGCTCGCTTCACGCCCCGAATCGGGCGGCGCCTCGCAGCCCGCGAAGACGCCGGACGCGCTGTCGCTGCCGGTGCGCTTCGAGTTCGACTCGGCGAAGATCACATCGTCCGCCCGCGGCCAGCTCGACGCGCTCGCCGAAGGCATCAAGCTGCTCCCGCCGGACCGCGCGGTCGTGATCGAAGGCCACACCGATGCCCGCGGCTCGGCGCCGTACAACGACGGGCTGTCGGCGCGCCGCGCCGAGGCCGTCAAGAGCTACCTCGTCGAGACGCACGGCATCGCCGCGCAGCGCCTGCAGGCCGTCGGGGTCGGCAAGCAGCAGCCGATCGAAGGCAGCGACCCGTATGCCGGGGAGAACCGGCGCGTGCAGTTCCGCGGCGGTTGAGAGCGCGCCGGGCGACGGTCAACCGCCGGTGGCGGCAGGCACGCTGGCGGCGTGCCCGGCCTGGCGGGCCAGGCTCGCCGCCGCTCGCCGATCGCGCCAGTGCAGGAACGGGCGCTCGACCAGATAGTGCAGCGCCGCGCCGAGCAGCAGAGCCGCCAGCGCATACGCGATGAACAGCAGCACACCGGCGTCGCGCAGCGACGGCGCCAGGGTCACGTGCACCAGGTGGAAGGCGATCTTGTGGCTCAGGTACAGGCTGTACGAGATCGCCGCGATCCAGCCCGCGCCCGGGACCGCCCAGCGACCGACCAGGCTGCGGTTGTCCGCCGCGGCGAACACCAGCAGCCCGAAGCCGAACGACAGCAGCGGCCAGCCCAGCGTGTTGGCGGCCAAACCCGTGCGCTCGCGGAACAACCAGAACGCCACGCCGCACAGCGCGACACCCACGAGCGCACAGGCATGGGATCGTTGCTGCAAGCGTGCCCAGGTCCGCGGCCGGTAGACCTGCAGGGCCGCCAGCATCACGCCCGCCAGCAGGCCGTCCAGCCGCATCCAGGTCGGGTAGTAGAGGTCCTCGATGAACCAGTTGCGCGGCGGATCGGCGGCCGCATCGTGCAGCCAGACCAGGCCGCGCAGCACCAGGCCTGTCGTGACCACCGCCGCGCACATGCCGAGGAAGCGCGGTGCCGACGGGCGGCGTGTCAGCCCGTACGCCAGCAGCGGAAAGACCAGATAGAAATGCTCCTCGACGCACAGCGACCATGCGTGCGAGAACGCCTGGTTGCGCTCGTAGTCGATCAGCAGGTTCATGCTGAAGGTCGCGAACTGCCACCACGGCTGCAGCCCGGGCGCCTCGCGCAGTCCCGGCAGACACGCATAGAGCGCCAGCACCACGGCAAAGGCCGGCAGGATGCGCCAGGCGCGCCGGGCATAGAACGCGCCGAACCGCAGGCGCTCGCCCCGCTGCAAGGGCCGCAGCACCTGCCGGCCGATCAGGAAGCCGCTGAGCACGAAGAAGATGTCGACGCCGGCCCAGCCGAACCGTTCGAGCCCGGCGAAGTGCGACCCGAGCCCGCCGACGAGGAACGAGTGAAAGAGCATGACCCAGACGATGGCCATGGCGCGCAGCAGGTCGAGGCCGGGGAGGCGGTTCATGGGCAGCGAGGTCGGTTTGGGCGCACAGGGCGCGGGCAGGGTGGCGGATTGTCGCGACAGCGCCGAAAACCCGCGGGCTGAAATGTCTGGAAGCTCGGCCCGTTTGTAGCTACGCTAGCCGATCTGTTTCCTCCACCGAGTCCCGAAAGGAGATAGCCCCATGAAGAGTTCCCGGACATTCGGCATCGCGACCGTGTTCGCGATGTCACTGGCGTTCCCCGCGCTCGCGATGGCCCAGGCCTCGGCGCCCACGCGCGCGGAAGTCAAGGCGGAGACCAAGCAGGCCGTCAAGGACCGGGCGACCACGCCGGCGGGCGAAGGCGTTCCGGATGAAACCAAGGCGCCGGACACGAAGTCGAGCAAGACGCGCGCCGAGCGCAAGGGGCAGACCATGGCGGACCGGAAGGAAGGCCAGCTGGCGCCTGCCGGCACGAGGCCGGACTATCCGAAGGGATCGAAGGCCAAGGGCGACAAGACCCGGGCCGAGCGCAAGGCGGAAACGGCCCAGGCCCGCAAGGAAGGGAAGCTGGCGCCGGCCGGGGAATCTCCCACACCCGCCAAGTAGCGACCCGCATTCAGGACCGGGCACGCGATCCGAACACGGCTCGCGCCACGGCGACGAACGGGTCGACCAACGGGCTGGCGAGGTCCCGGCGCCAGCAGGCCGCCACGTCGAATCTCTCGGGGGCGTTCTGCAGCGGCCGCAGGATCACGCCGGTCGGCGCGCCCGCTGCGGCACACGCCGGGAGGATGGCCAGGCCTTCGCCCGCGAGCACCAGCGCCAGCGCCGCGTGCACGGTCTCGACGCGCTCGACCATCTGCATGGTCACCTGATGGCGCCGCAACAGTGACGCCACGAGGGACGCATCGGCGTCCTCGTTGAACGTCGGAAGGCCGATCAGGCGCAGCCCTTGCAGCCGCGCGACGGGAACGGCGCGCAGGCGCGACAGTCGCGAGTGCGACGGCATCGCGACGCACAGCGGCTCCGAGCCGACGAAGGCGCTGGCCAGATCGGCGCGCACCGGCTGCGGCATGCACAGGCCTATCGTCACCTTGTGGTTCAGGATCTGCGCCTCGCAGGTCAGCGCGCTCATCTCGACGAACTGCAGCTCGACGTTCGGAAGTGCCGCGCGCAGCGCGGGCAGAAGCCGCGGAAGCCAGGCGTAGCCCAGCGCGAACATGTAGCCCACCGTCAGGCGGCCGCGACGCCCCGCGGCGATCGCGCGCGCCGAATCGAACCCTTCGTTGGCGAGCGCCAGCGCCTCCCGGGCCCGCGCATAGAGCGCGCTGCCCGCGTCGGTCAGGCGCATGCCGCCGGGTCCGCGGTGGAACAGCGCCGCGCCGACCTGAGCCTCGAGGTTGCGGATGTGGACCGACAGAGGCGGCTGCGCCATGTGCAACTGCCGCGCCGCCTTGCCGACGCTTCCCGCCTCGGCGACGGCGACGAAGTGCCGCAGGCTCTTGAACTCGTAGGGCATATGGGATTGATATGGCTCGATGGCGATCGAGTATTTGACCCTGCGCAGCCCGCATGTCAATCTGAATCACGCGACGTTGTGTCGCAGCACGGCATACGGGATGAACGAGGAACTCTGCTTTTGGCCGGCCACTCGATTGCGCGATGCGATCGCGCGCCGGGACGTGTCGCCGGTCGAGGTGGTGCAAGCGGTGCTGCAGCGGGCCGAACGGTTGCAGGACCGGCTCAACTGCTTCATCACGATCTGCCGCGACGAAGCCCTGCGAGAGGCGCGAGCGGCTGAGCGTGCCGTGATGCAGGGCGAGCCGCTCGGCCTGCTGCATGGCATCCCGTACGCCTGCAAGGACCTGGTCGACACGCGCGGCGTGCGCACCACGCTCGGCTCGAAGCTCTACGCCGCGAACGTGCCGGAGCACGATGCCGTCGCGGTGCAGCGGCTACGCGAACAAGGTGCCATCCTGATCGGCAAGACGACGACGTCGGAGTTCGGCGCCAAGTGCCTCACCGATGCGCCGTTGTT